>NZ_JAAIJR010000139.1 GCF_010915725.1 Thiorhodococcus mannitoliphagus | reverse complement strand
GGCCCACAAAAAAACCCCCCCCCCCCCGCCCCCCCCCCCCCCCCCCCCTTTTTTTCCCCCCCCCCCCCCCCCGCCCCGCCCCCCCCGGGCCCGCCCCCGACGCGCGGAGCGGGAATCAGCGTTGTCCCGAGCTGCGCGACGAGAGTATCCAAGCGCGACAGCCAAGCCGAAATGCTGTTCTGTTCGGGCACCGAGGCCAGCTCAGCCAGCGCCAATCGTGCCGGCTCGCGGATCGCTTCAGCCGCGTGGAAATAAAGATGCTGGTACTGGTGGCGAGGATCCTCATCGCCACCCAGCGGACTACCGGTCACGACTGACAGCTCTCCGTGGGTCAAGCGTTGGGCGACCCGGCCTGGCCATATCGGCACCTCCGTCGGGAGGTTGCCCGTCACGAACTCGCTAGCAAGTGCTCTCACGGCTTGCATCCGTGCAGGAGAGAGTCGACCCACCACACGCTCAGCCATCCGAAGATAGATCCGTAGCGGATTCCACAACTGCACGACGGCCGCCTCGGGTTCGATCGGCCCGTCTTCTTCCTGTAGTACGAAGTCCCACCAGCCCGCGTAGTCCGCCTCGCTACCGACGAGCCAGCCGTGCCAAAGCGTTGCAGCCTCGGCCGGGGCATCGAGTAGCACGTAGAGCGGAACCTGCATCACCCAATCGAGTTGGCCTTTCTTAGGCGTATAGATCTGACGCACTTCGACGATCTGCCCGGCGGCAGGGATCGGCTCGGCCGTCTCTGCGATGACCTCACGAGCGGCTAGTCGACGTTCGATCAACGTGCGCAGGTGGGGTGGTAGCGAGGAGGGTGTCGTGTCAAGCTCGCTGGGTTCAATCCGCGACACGGCTGTTTCACGCCCTGCCCATTCAGGTGAACAATGGACGGCTTCAGCAATGGCGGACGAGGTTTCGCCACGTTCAACCGCTTCAATCAATGCGGGGGAAACGCCAAATAGGCTGCGTTCGATATGAGCAAGCGGTGGGGAAAGTGGGCGATCAAGTTTCATTGGGTCGTGTCCTGTTCCTGGTTTTCTCTCCAGTTCAACGCCTCAAGACAGAGGATTTTAAAGGCGGCGAGAATGGCATGGGTGTTTTCGGGCTGGATTTCGATTCCCAGATCCCGACTGACCCAGCAGCCAATCACCGTGTCGGCAAATCGCTTTCCTTGGCTACCAGCCTTGTTCGCAGCCCAGTTGATTCCGAGCTGGCTGGCCTTGTAGTGGTAGGAACTGATCTTGAGGCGCGCCGCGAGCGAGACTAATGCCTCGCTGCGATCCTTGTCTGGACAGAAATGAAACGCCAGATAAACGGGCACCCAGGCTTCGCTGCGACACAGAAAGTCCTGTGCCGAGCAAGAGACTGTTGCTTGTGTGATTCCGTATTCCGACAGTTCTTCCAACGTATCGGTGGGTCGCGTAACGTTGATCGGCTCCACCGGTAGATTTTCAAGCCAGTGACTTTCCGTCTCCTCGTCGCTGTCGCTTGCGGCCTGGACGAAGTGCTGCCTGATTTTTTTTGCGTCTCGAAGATGGTCTTTCAGATGTCTTAGATAGAAAACACGGAGCGCACCGGCATGGTCGATACGGGAAGAGCCGGCCGGCAACTTCATGACCTTATAGATAAAGAAATCCTGGATATAGAACGATTTCTCCTCGCGTAGACCACTGAGTTCCTGGGGGCGATAGTTTCCGAGTACGGCATGAACGATCTGGTAGAGCCGTTCCCATCCAGCTTGATTGAGAGTGTCGCGGCGCGCCCACAGATCGACGAGTTCCGCGTCGAGTGCCTTTCCGGTTGGCAGTGGATTCATCAATAGCGCTCCTTCAGCCAGTTCATCAGGTCGATGCGTGCGGGATGGGTCATGGTGCCGATCTTCTTCCCGATCAGTGCATTGGCCGGAACTGTCTCATAGCGGTAGAAAGCGTAGCTTCGTGGCGCATCGGCCCGTGTCCAGTGAATTCGCTCGGGCGTCAGTTCGAAGAACTCCAGGTTGATGGATTGTGTCTTGCTCGTGCAGGGCAAGACGACGATGCGTACACCATCAGCACGGACCTCGACGACCGGACGCCTTGGGACTGGGATGCTCCGATTCGACCCGAACAGAAGCAGCGATTGCCGGCAATTATGCACAAAACCCGCCGCCCAGTTGGCTTCAGTCACAACGGGTGGCAGGGGAGGAAGAGGTCGGCCGGTGAACATGCGTGAGGATTCCGTGATTGACCGTTAGAACGTCAGAAGGAAGCCTAGCAATCATACCGTATCCGCCCGCCACGGTAAGACATCGCTGATGTTGACGGTGGCCTTGCAGTTGATGCTGATGCGCTAGGTCGTCCCATTTGCCATCAGTAATCAATGGGTCTGAATATAGGTTTCCACCCTTTGCAACGTTCGGCGTCGGTGCGCAAGCGTGCGTTCCCTCACAATCCATCCCGAGCGGGAATGAACACCCCATCGACCGTCGTCTGGAGATCCCGCGCCATGCTGCCGATCAGCGATTCGTGGCGCCCTTGGAGCGCGCCCTTCAGGTTGGCTTTTTCTTCCGCCAGGGCATCCAGAATGTCGGCGCGCATCTCATCCCGGGAGACCGTCTCGTCGATCTCGATGGCGACCTTATCCACTGCGAGCCAGGTCACGAGACCGGCGCCGATGCCGCACACGATGGCGTAAGGGCCAGACGGCGCGCAGAGGGCGGCACCTCCGAGTGCCGCGGCGAGCGTACCGCTGCCTTTCTTGGCCGCCATCTTGACGGCCATCGCCATCGCGGCCTGCACACTTTTCTTGGCCCCGACCTTCGCCACCACCGTGGCCACGACCTTCTTGGAGATCACCACGGTCGCGACGCCAGTCACGGCACCGCTGGTGCCGGCCGCGCCGGCCCGCCACAGGTCGCGCTCAAGGTGGGCGAGCGGTCCGGTTTGCATGGAGACCGACGCACAAGGCTGCGCCTGAGTCTGCGCGGCCAGTTGGTCCTTGATCTCCTGGGACAACCTGGACAGGTCGGCGAGCGTATCGGCCATGAGCCCCTGATCGATCTGCTCCAGACGGGCTTGAAAGTCCGTTGACTCAAACAGGCGCGCTGCGAGCTGATCGCCCATGTACTGGGGGAAATCGCCGGCGATCAGGACGGCCAGGCGTTCATATTCGCCGATGACGGTGAAGTACCAATCCAGATAGTTGTCGACGCCCATCTCCACCGGCGCAAACAACAGATCGACCTCGCGTTCAATGCGGCGATCGGTCTGCTGGGTCATTGACTCCCGGGCCGCTGCGACGGATTCCTTCAGCGCGGACTGCATCTGGTGGTTGGACTGGGCTTGCCCGCGGCAGGGATCGATCCAATTCAATGCCGTGATCGTGGGCGGATCGAGGTGCTGGAGATCGAGGTCGCGGAGCTTCAACGCGGCATAGAGGAACGGCATCGCCAGGACCAGGATGGTGGCGATGAAGGTCTTCGCCAGGGTGCTCTCCCCAGTGACGGATTCGAGACGGATGGCGCGCGACTCCACCAGACTGAGCACACCCAACTGCAGGCTCGTCAGCGCGAGCGAGAAGAGCCCCACTTGCAGCAGCAACAGGGACCATGCCGCCGCCCGCAAGCCTCGATCGGGAAGGTCCGGTATGTACTGTTGGGCCAGCGCCCAGAGCCCTTGATCCAAGGCGGCCAGTCCGCCCGACACCCAGCCCGCCCAGGGACAGGCCAAGGTCTGGCCCTGGGTTTGAAACGCCAGTTCCGCGGCGAGGTGCCAGTTCGACTGGCGCAGGTCGGGGGCGCCGAGCACGAAGAAGCTCAGGACGAAAAACGCGAGGGTCAGCAGACCCAGGTTGGTCAGCCACAAGGGCCAGCGGCGCACAAAGACACCGAGCAGTTCCGGGCGAACTTCGTGCGCGGCACGCCGTTGGAACCACCGATAGCCCCAGGCCAGAACACCCGCATCCACGAAGAGCACCAGCCAATGCAGGGCGGTCAGGCGCACGCTCGAGGCGAGCAGCAGCGTGGTCATGATCAGGGCCAAGGGCACGCGCAGGATCGAGCCGATCTGGCCCTTCCAGAACCACCGGCGTACCAAGCTTTCATCAACGGTGGCGCCCGTCAACAGGAGGCGGCGGTCAAACAGAAACGATTCTCGCTGGGCCAGCCAAACGGGATAGGCCGGCACCACGATCAGGAGCGGAACCAACCAGCAGGGTGCGCTGCGAAGCGTTTCTGTCAGGAGAAGCAGGCCGAGCGTGGTCAGACTCATCCAGAGCAGATCGGCCCATGGCTGTAACGATACCGTGAGTGCGGAGGATTCTGTGTTTTGGTGCATGGTCTTTGTGGTGTCCATCGTTGGCGTGATCCTGCGTCGGATGCATTGCGCCAGGGTGCTCAATCGAGCGCCGCTGGCTTCCCGCTGTCCCCTGTGGTGGTCAGGTCGTCATCCTGTTCCTGGTTTCTGGTTGTTCTTGCTGAACGTGCTCACGGAGAGTTCCTGAGTCGACCGGTTTTGATTTCGCGGATACCTGATACAACGAGCGATCTGGCGCAAATTTCAATCCGACTGGTAAAAATTGCGTTGTCGGAATCTCAGCAGCAACGATCCGGCAGCGACGCTTTTTTGATAATCTCGTTTCTCAAGCACGGCGACTGGCAACTGTCGGCGAGTCGAGGACGGGCGGCCTGAAGTGGAGGTCGCAGTGTTAACCGACGCTATGGAAGAAGATGGCAAGGACGTTGCCGATCTCGCGAGAGGGAACTGGCCGTATGCGGGATGGCGGTGTCGATGACAACCAATGGCTCCCGATTGGCCCACCTCTCGCCACTACTGGCACAAGTGGGTCTGTCTCGTCCGCGCTTGAGTTGGCACACGCTGGTCGCCAAGCAATTTTCGCGCCCTGAGAGCGACTGGCGACTACGTCATCATTCCGTGGCAACACGATCCTAAATCTGCCCAACGCAGAACGGGCTTTGCCCGACTCCGGGACAGCCGCGATGGCGTCAACTGCGCCGAAGGCGTCCGGCACGGCCAGAACCGGAACTGTCGCTTAATGATGTGGCCGTCGTGGCACCGTCAACCGTTGCAGCTGCATCACGAACCGTATCGACTATCTTCAGTTCCTGAGCGACTGGTCCAGCTGCGACGATCTGGCCTGCTTCCGAGGCGGTATCTATCGCGTGGCTATCCTGGTGACCCCGTTGTCTGTTGCTTGGCCTCTGCGATGCTGCTCAATGAACCACAGTGAAAGAACGCTAGCCAGCAATAGGGCAGATCGGCGCGGGAACCGTTGGTTGGAGAGTTACTTCAATCAACTCCGGGCGCAGGGGGAATCTGAATCTTAGCTAGCGCCAATTGGTCAACAGCATTTTCTGGCGGAATAAATCGCCGAGATCAAAGATCATGAATGATGTCAAAGCCTCACTCCAAGCAAAGCTCTACCGCTGATGTGTCACTCGCGACCCAATGTGGATTGGAGTAGCTCATGATCGAGTTTGACGACTCCGCGTTGGCGCTTGGCTCTCCAGAATGGCGAGCAGCGACGAAGGGCGTTCGTGGCATCGTCCCAGAGGATATTGAGCAACTCATGCTTCAGGCCAGCGTCGCGAAGCGGCTTTAGTGTTTCGATTACTCGTTCTAGCCAAACGCGCTCATCCCTACCTGCGGCGACTTCGTACTGATACCAGTAGCTGCTCGCTAGATCGACTTGCAGATCAGCTCGCTCTGGCCACTGCACGACCAGCGCACGCCTGATCTCCACCGACTCGTCAAAGTAGGATCGTGCCTTTTTCCTGTTGCCTTCGACCTTCGCGACTCGGCCAAGGTTGTGTAGCGCAACCGATAGAGCGCGTCTCAGGTCCATCCGAGCGGGCTCTTGCGCCACCAGCCCGCGCCTGATCTCCAGCGACTTTTCAAAGCAGCGGTGTATCTCGGCCGATCCGCCCCATTGCTCCGCCAGCCTACCGAGGTTATCTAACGAGTTTGCAAGATGGTCGCGCAAGTCCGAGCCATCTGGTTCCTGTGCGACCAGCGCACGGCGGATCTCCAACGATTCCTTGTAATAATTCCTAGCGTGGGCGAAGCTGTCGTCTATTACTTCCGCCAGCCATCCAAGCTGATCTAGCGACACCGAAAGGGATAGGCGCAGGTCAGCGCGCCCCGGTTCCTGCGCCACAAGCGCGCGAAGGATCTCTAGTGATTCCTTATAATAGCTGCGCGCTCTGGCGACATCGCCCTCCTCTTCGGCCAAATCGCCGAGAGCGTCGAGCGAAAGTGTCAGGTCGTGGCTCATGGCAACGAGTTCGGGCTCTTCCGTCACTAGTGAAAACATAATCTGAGCCGATTCTTCGAAGTAGGCTCGTGCGCTGTCCCTTGCGCCCAAATTCTCCGCCAAACGTCCAAGACTGGTGAGCGAAAGTGACAGGTTGTGGCGCAGGTCAACGCATCCGGGCTCTTGTGCCACTAACCTGCGGTCAATTTCCAGTGATTCCTCACGGTAGCTAAGTGCGGTGGGTCCGTCGCCCATCGATTCAGCCAAATTAGCAAGTTTGTCCAATGACGCTGATAAACCGACTAAAGAATCGACAAGGTCCGGCTCCTGTGCAACAAGTGCGCGGCTGATCTCCAACGATTCCGTGAAGTAACTGCGCGCAGTGACTCCGTCTCCCGTCGCCTGAGCGAGGCGACCGAGGTTATCCAGAGAGATAGAAAGATCGCTCGTAAGGTTGGTGCTTTCGGGCTCTTGCTTCAGGAGGACGCGGGTGATTTCCAACGACTCGTAAAAAAAGGCTCGCGCAGCGGCTACGTCACCAGCGGCTTCGGCAACCTGGCCTTGGTGGTCCAGCGATACTGCAAGTTTGCGACGCAGATCCGTTTGCTGAGGGTTTAGCGCTAGCAGGGCGCGGTTTATCTCGAGTGACTCATCGAAAAAGGCCCGTGCAGCAGCACTATCGCCCGCCTCGTTGTGCAGGAGTCCGATGTCGTCCAGGGACATCGAGAGGGCTTCGCATAAATCCGTCCTCTCCGGCTCTTTTGCGACTAGCGCACGCATGACTTCGAGTCGACCGGCAGCAAGCTGCCGCGCGGCTGCACTGAATCCGTGGCGCTTGAGCCAAGTCTGAGCTTCACAGGCAGGATCTTCGAAATATTCCCCGATAGAGCCAGCGATGATGGCGCGTCTGATCAATGGTGTGAGTACCAGTTTACAGTGGTCGGCATCGGTTCGGCCAAACGGTCCAAGTGCCTTTAGTGCGTTGCCAAGCAGTCGGTTACGCACAGCCTTACCTTCCAATTCCAACAGCGCGGCGAGAACTTCGCCCTGCCCCTGCTCAGCCAGAGTAGCAGTGAGGCTCTCCAATGCGCCGGTCAATTCGTTGAATCCATCTGACCTGGTCGCGTCTGGCCCGTTCGCCTGGCGTGCCCAGGCTAGCAAATCTTCGGCAGTCGGAAGCGTGCGGGGGTGGATCTGGCGCATCAGTTCGCGCAGCAAAAGTTGCTCGCAGAGACGTTGATGGCTGAAGCCATAGCCGGCCAAGTGGCGTTCGCCACCCCTCCCCATTTCGATGGGGCGCATCAGCAGGGAGACGGCGACCAGCTCTTCCACCGGGTCGAGCTTCACCACGCGCAGGGCATTATCGACGCCCAGTCGAGCGCGCCATTCGGCGATCCAGGCATCGGCCTCCTGGATTGGCAGGAAGGGAATACGTTGCTCAAACATCAGCACCCCGAGGCGTTGCAGGTATTCAGCGATACCGGGCTGGTCCGCCTGCAGCCGGTCAAGATAGGCACTGAGTAGGCGCCCCTCGTCCAGCTCGGACGGGGCCGTGGTCCGGCCGTGAAAAGTTTCGTGGAATAGATGCAGATACAACGGGGCGCGGACCAGCTCGCGCAGGCTTGGCGCAAGCTTGTCGAAGGGCACAGGGCAGCTCTGCCCCGGGCGGCGCTGCTGGCGGAGCTGATAGGCTTCGCGCGCCTCGGCCACGGCGAACGGATCCAGCTCCAGATAAGGAACCTCATTGTGCTGCTGATCGGAAAAGCTGGCCAGGAACCGGGCGTTGGCCAGTACCTCGCTGCCATGCTGCAATAGGTCGCGATGGCGTTGGGCCAGGGACTGGTAGGCGCCGGTGCGAAGGCTCACCGCGAGTCGCAGCCAAGAGTAGCGTTGAAGTGCGGGCAGGACGTCGTCGAGCGCCTTAAGGAGATCGGTGAAGCGGTCGGCCTCGTTGAGGGCGTCGAAGATCAGCCAGATGCGCCGGTCGGCGTCCTGATCCTTTGCCGCGGAGGTGTTCAGGTGCCGGCAGAGGTCGTCGAGGTCGGAAAAGGCGCCACTCTTGATGCCGGCACGGCGCAATACGGCCTCGCACAGGGCCTGACGTCCGGACCAGGCTGCGTCGCCCCGGTAGGCATCCGCGCCTGAGAGAAACAGGACAACGTCGCCGGAGCCTCGGCGGTCAAGATAATCCAGCGCGTCGCTTTGCGACTGGTGTGCAGGCCAGACTTGATCCGGTGCATCGGCGAGGATCTCATCCACCAGTCGCGCCAAGAGAGAACTCTTGCCGGAGCCAGCTTCGCCGAGCAGCAGCAAGCCCCGGTGGGGCTGCTTGAGGACCTCTCGCACCAGACCGTCGATGCCGCTTCGCTCGAGGTAAAACTCAGGAAAATACTTGCGCCCGCGCAACGCCATGAGAGTGTCATCGGCGGCGACGGCAGCCCAGCTCACCAAGTTCCAGCGCTGCGTTTCTTCGCGCTCGACGCCCAATTCGATTGCTTTACGATCCAGACTTTCCTGGACTGGGTTCAGCAGTTCGGGTCGCTCGAAGTACTGGCGGACGCCGAGCACGGCGATTTTCTTTTTATCGATGCTCTCCACTAGACCGACGGGCTCGATCAAGCCGCCCCCTGGCAATTTCTGCCCGGCGCCCTCGGTGTCCAGCGGGACGAACAGCGGGTAGACCGGGACATCAGTCTCGGTGGTGCTGGCCAAGAGTTCGCTGTTTGCCCACGCCAGGGCGACGACTTGCGGACCGCCTTCGATGTCGAAGCGCAGATCAGTATGCGGGCCGTGCAACCGAATCGCTGTCGGTTGGTCTGGCTCGGCGCCGATCCGGCGCCATAGGGTTAGCTCTCCAGCGGGGAACAACCGCTGAGCCATCGTTTCAGTGATGGCGATGAGGCGCGGCATGAGATCCCGTTCTTCGCCGTCTTCTAGGGTGCGCGTGGTCTCGCGATGGGCGAGATCGTTGCGCGCCTTCCATAGCGCATCGTTTAAGCTCCGGGCGGGGCCATCCACACCGGGCAGGCCTGCGAGCAGCTCTGACCAGGGATGTTGAAGCGGCAGCTTCTTATGGCGATTAACCTCGAGCCAGGCCGCGACTAGACCTGGGAAGACACTACTGCGCTCGGGACGCTCTTGCAGGTGCCCGGACCAGAATTTAGAGAGCTGATCACAGAGGACGTTCCATTCGTACCAGTGCGGCAGACGTAGGCCGCGAATCGGTTTTTGGAGCTCGTGGCAAACGGTCTCGCAAGCGAGGTAGTCCGCAAACAACAACAGGGCTGTCGTGCGCATGGCCTGATAGCCGGCGAAGATAGCGTTGGCGACACGGTCGCGGGCAGGGAGGCGTTCGTCGCGAGCATGGGCCAGCGGATAGGCGATGGGGAAGGGGAGCGTGTCGAGATTCAGCGCTTCGGCGCCAACCGACGACGCAGCTTGGAGCTGATCGGGCAGAAATTCTGCGCCACAGTCGTCGTCTATGCAGCGGTACTTTCCGACCTTGTGAAAGAAACGCAAGGTTGTCTTGCCGCATGCGGGGCAGCGTTCGTCAGCGTCGGGCATATCCTGTTCTCCCTGTCGGGACCATCATTCGAATTTCTCGATTATCATCGCAGCTCGGTTCAAAAAGTCACACCTGCGCAATTGATGCTTGGCAAGCGGAGTCCGACAGGCGCGGCAGTGCATGGTCGGCGGTATCAGGCTCAATCGTCCTTCCAGCGTGCTCCTTCTTTTTGCCGCCCTTGACGCTCCTCCCGTCGCCGATCTCTATGCGCTCCGCCACCGCCCCGCCTGCGTATGTCTCGCAGCAGGGCGTTTGGGCCGCGTCGGCGTTGGTCTTGTCCTGGGGATTTCGTCCGTTTCATGGTCGCCTTCTGAGAAGATTTGGTGACTGGTGATGTCGGATGTCGACTGCGGCATCTGCTGGACTTGAGGAGGCATAGCCAGGGATTCAGGATCGCATGGGGCATTGGCGGGAGCCGCCACGGGCTCTGTACCGCAGACGTCGCATCCCTGATTGGTCAGTATCCGATTGATGGCACGAAACTCACCCGGGTGGAGATCCACTTGCAGCAGATCCCGAACACCGAGACCGGCGGCACGGCGCTGGATCTCGGTGACCAGCATTCCAGCGGCGACCGCATTGAGTCCCATCACGGCGGGGGCGGCGACATCGGGTAAATAGCCGGCTTGGCGTGCATGGGCCGCGATCTCCTCACCTGCGTAGGCCCGCGCTTCGATGGCTGCCTGCGCCGGCGAGAGCCGACCGCTGCAAATCGGGCAGTAGCGGCCTGTCTCGGCACCGGTGACCTCGGCGCGCAGCCCGGCAATCGACCCGTCGTCGGCCAGGGTGATGTCGGCGCCCGCTTGCAGGTATTCGCGTCCCGCATCAAACGCCAGTCGCAAAGCCATCGTCCGGCTAAGATCGTTGTCTGTCAGCGCCAAGATCAGATCGCAACGCTGCAGCGCGCGCTGTGCCGCGACGGATTGGTAGATGTCGCGGGGAAAAGCCACGATCTGCGGGGTGTGGCCCAACGCAGCGCCGATTTGCCGAATCAGACGTTTGCCGACGCGTACCTTCGGGCGCCCAATGTCACGCCGCGTCACGCTTGGCAGACGGTTGAGATTGGTGATCTCGATGGTGTCCGGGTCGACCAGCACAAAGCGCCGAAAGCCCGCGCGTGCGAGTTGCTCGAGCGCGAGCATGCCGAGCCCGCCGACTCCAACCACGCCGATGGACAACTGCTCGGCCACCTGCTGCAAGGCCGGACCAAAGGCGCGCTGGCGATCTAGCGCTGGAGACTGCGCACTCGCTTCTGGCTCGACCGGCGCCAGACCGAGCACCACGCGCCCCGGTACCTCCACACCCTGCAGCCACAGCCGCGCCCGAGGCTTACCTCCGGCTGGCCAGACCAGACTCCAGTAGCCTGCGACGCCTTGCTGCAACAGCCAGGCAGCAAGCTGCGACTCGGCCGCATCGTCGGTGTGGCTGAAGTGGCTCACGCCAGGTGGATGACTGTGCAGGTGCACCGCGATCCATCCGTGCTTGGCGAGCTGTAAGGCCCATTGGTTCATGCGGGCAGAGGCGTCGTCCGTCAGTGCCAGCCCTCCCGGTGACGCGCGCTCGTAGTCGTTGCCACCGATGACGATGAGCTGCTCCAACAGCGTCGCCTGCGCCTGCTCGGGGCCGGATTGCAGCGGCCGCGCGGCGGCGAAGGCGAAGCGCTCGTGGAAAGGTGCCGGGTGCAGCAATGTTTGCATGCGCTCGGCGAGTCCCCAAGGAATCCGCAGCACGGGTTGTTGGTTTGGCTGCTTATCCATCAGCGTACTGCTGCGTCCGCGAAGAAGGCGAGGGTCACGCTCATATAGGAGATCAGCGTGTGGCAACCCGCTCGCCAGTTGTCGGCAACGCCGCAGTACCACTGCCAGCCTTCGCTCGCGAGGTCCGGTGCGCCATGATAGGAGCGGTCGTACAGGTGGCTGCGGTCCAGTTGCGCAGTCTCCGCCCCCTTGCGCAGGTAGAAGCCGATCGGCGCGGCCAACGGATAGGTCTTTGGCAGGAGGATCAGCGCATCGGTGCGCACCCCGCCGGGCAGGGTGAGGCCCCGCAGGCGGAGACGCCAACCCTCAGGCGATGGCGTTGGTGCATCGACGCCGCCGAAACCGGCGCGGCGCAGGCCGTCGATCTCGCGGCGTAATGCCGCCGGGAGTTCGGCACCCGCCCCCTTCACCACACGTCCGCCTCCGATGAAGTTGCGGCCCGCGCCTTTGACCACGCGCGGTCCGGCGGAGAAGGTGTCGCCTGGCTTGAGCGCGACCTCCGCATCGGTCACCACTTGGCCGGTGCGCACGCCGTTATCGACGCCGGAGCGGTAAACCGACTCCCCGCTGCCGATGTTTAAGACGCGTTCCAGCTCATCACGGCGAATCTGACCGTAGCTGTTGGAACGCACGAATCCGAGGTCATCACGCCTGAGTCCCATTAGTTTGCTCCTTCAATTGCGGTAAGAACGTCATCGATGTCGATGACCGAGTAGGCCGCCCGGCGCAGGTCGCTCGCAAGCATCTGCGGGCGAGCAAGCACCTCGGTGCGGATACCCTCGTTGCGCAGCTCCCACACCATCGGCGCGAAATCTCCGTCTGCTGCGGCCAACACCACGAACTCCGGCCGCAGCCGCAGGGCCAGAGACAGCGTGGCGATTACCAGGCGCTGATCGTCGGACTGCTTGAAGCCTCCGTCGGGCAATCGTTTGGCCGGCGCCCGGATGACGCGCGCCCCTGCTTCCTCCAGCGCGTGCTGCTTGCGCGTGAAATTCTGCTTGTTGGTGGCGATGGATTCCGGGTTGTCGTCGGCGACGCGCTCCACCAGCGTGACCAGGGTTTCGATCACATCGACATCGTTCCCCGCGATCAGCTCACGGGCTTGCTCTACCGGAAAGAAGTGGGCACCACGGTCACGCGCGACGAGGTCGCAAGGGGTCAGATCGATGGCGAAGATTTTTCGGATCATGATTTCTTCCTCTTCAGTTGTAAGGTTAGAAATGGGGCTGAATCCCTGTTGCGAATCGATTTAGGTTCCTGATAGTGATGACAACGCAAGCTGGCTGGCATTTTTGAATGTCGAGATGGCTGTGGTCTTCAAGGCATCCTCCTTGGTGCCGGCACGTCGACCGTGAATCGTTTGCCTGGTTGGCTTCGGCTGGTGTCCTCGAATGGATCAACGCGCTGAGTTCCGCGTTTTTCAATCCCTGGTTTCAATTCACCGTTTTTGATTCGGATCGCGGCGTGGGTGTGGTGGTCAACAACATGCTGAGCACTTGTACTGCATCGCTTTCAGGGGCTATCACCGAAGGGCGCGTCAAGTGAGGCCATGTAACTGCCTTGACGAAGGATGTCTCAGAGTTCTTCAGCTTGGACGGACCGTACTTGCAAGATCTGAACGACAGGTAAGCACGGAGTGTTCGCGCGGGCGTTTGGGTCGCGGGGCAGTGGTCTTGGGTGCGGCGTACGGGTGAGTCCTTCCGGTGGTGCCCCTGGACGACGGGGCGGATCCCTTCGCCCAAAGGCTGGTCCGCTCCCCACGCGCCGGGCGCATCGCCTATGTCGATGCCCAATTCCGGGAGGTCATCTCGCCCCGCTACGACTGAGGCTGGCCCCTTCGCGCAGGAGCGGGCGCTGGTGTGTCTCGGCTGCCGGCCCGTTTCGGACGGTGAGCACACTCGCCTGAGCGGTGGGCACTTGGGCTGGATCGACCGTCAGGGCCGGGAAGTCGTTGCGGTGCAGCTCAGCGAGTTGGAGGCACGGGCGCTGTGAGGGTGCCTTGGGTTCCCCCCCCCGTGAGTCGACCGCGTCCGTCAATCGGCGGCGCTCAGTGCAACGTCCGCTCCGTCTGCGCCGCGCCGTCCAGGAGCCCGGTGAGCCGCCCGCCGACCTCGCTGAAGCGTGTA
>NZ_JAAIJR010000138.1 GCF_010915725.1 Thiorhodococcus mannitoliphagus | reverse complement strand
ATCGCTATCGGGATCGGGATCGCTATCGTCGGTTCGATCCCGATCCCGATCCCGACGGCCTTGGATGGTCGGACGCTTCATCGAAATTTGACTCATCGGCAAGCATTTTGCGCCCTCAAGGATCCTAATGCGTCGAACGGATTCTAGGCGTCCTTATCCGAGATCAGGCTCGCCGCGCAGTGGTGCTTCGTTTCAGACTGGTCGGCGGCCCCCGGAGCTGCGGCGCAATACGCGACGCGATTGCGCCCCATGCATCGTCCTCAATGATCAGTCCGATAATTCGGCGCTTCCTTGGTGATCTGCACGTCATGCACATGTGACTCGCGCACCCCGGCCCCGCTGACGCGGACGAACTCCGGCTTGGTGCGCATCTCCTCAATGGTTGCGCAGCCGGTGTAGCCCATGCTGGAGCCGAGACCGCCGATGAGCTGGTGGATAATGTGCAGCAGGCTGCCCTTATAAGGAACGCGGCCCTCGATGCCCTCGGGGACCAGCTTCTCCTTCTCCGTGCCTTCCTGGAAGTAGCGATCGCTGGAGCCTTCGGATGCGCCCATGGCGCCGAGCGAGCCCATGCCGCGGTAGGACTTGTAGGAGCGGCCCTGGTAGATCTCGACCTCGCCGGGAGACTCGTCAGTGCCGGCGAAGAGCCCGCCGATCATGACGCTATTCGCGCCAGCCGCGATGGCCTTGGCGATGTCGCCGGAAAAGCGCAGTCCGCCGTCCGCGATCAATGGGACTCCAGTGCCCTGAAGCGCCTCGGTGACGTTCGCGACTGCGGTGATCTGTGGTACGCCCACGCCTGCGACGATGCGCGTGGTGCAGATCGACCCTGGACCGATGCCGACCTTGACCGCGTCCGCGCCGGCCTCGACGAGCGCGCGCGCGGCTGCCGCGGTGGCGATGTTGCCGCCGATGACTTGCAGCTCGGGATAGTGCACCTTGGCCCACTTGATCCGGTCCAGCACGCCTTGCGAGTGGCCGTGCGCGGTGTCGACCACGATGACATCAACGCCGGCTTCGACCAAGGCGCCGATGCGCTCATCCGTGCCCTTGCCGACACTGACCGCCGCGCCGCAGCGCAGGCGCTCCTGGCCGTCGCGCGAGGCCTTCGGGAAGTCTTTCGCCTTCTGGATGTCCTTGACCGTGATGAGTCCGCGCAGCTCGAAGTCCTTGTTGACGACGAGCACCTTCTCGATGCGATGTTTGTGCAGCAGGTTGAGCACGTCCTGCCGGCTGGCGCCTTCCTGCACGGTGACCAGCCGCTCTTTGGGCGTCATGATGGCGGAGACCGGGGCGTCCATGCGGGTCTCGAAGCGCAGGTCGCGGCTGGTCACGATGCCGACCAGCTCGCCCTTGTCCGTGATCGGCACGCCCGAGATGTTGTTGGCGTGGGTCAGCGCAACGACCTCGCCGATGCTCATGCTCGGTGGTACGGTGATGGGGTTGCGGATGATGCCGCTCTCGTACTTCTTGACGGCCAGCACCTCGCGCGCTTGGCGCTCGATGCTCATGTTCTTGTGGATGATGCCGATGCCGCCCTCCAGCGCCATGGCGATCGCCAGCCGGGACTCCGTCACCGTGTCCATGGCGGCAGAGACGAGCGGGATGCGCAGTTCGATCCCGCGCGTCAATTTGGTCTGGAAATCCACCTCGTTGGGGAGCACGCTCGAGTGAGCGGGTACGAGGAGGACATCGTCGAAGGTGAGGGCTTCCTGGATCAGGCGCATGGAAATCGGCTCCGCGGATCGGTTCCAAAGCTGGAAGATAACAGATAAGTATAAAATCTATATTTCGACCAGTAAACTCAGGTTTTCCTGCTCGGCGCTGTCATTCGTTGCGTCAGGCTGAGCACGAGGTCACAGATTCGTATGCCCACTCAGTCTGCCGCCGCGGCATCCAGTGCCGACTTCAACCGCGACATCTATAGCGTCGCTCGCCTGACGAGCGAAGTGCGCGCCGTGCTCGATGGTAGCTTTCCGCTGCTCTGGGTGCGCGGCGAGATCTCGAATCTGGCGCAGCCGGCCTCCGGCCACATCTACTTCAGCCTCAAGGACGAGGCCGCGCAGGTGCGCTGCGCCATGTTCAGGTCCAAACGAATCTTGTTGCCGTTTCGACCGGAGAACGGCCAGCAGGTTCTGGTGCGTGTCCGTGTAACCCTCTATGAGCCGAGAGGCGATTTCCAGCTGGTCGTGGAGCACATGGAGCCAGGCGGAGAGGGCGCGCTGCGTCTTGCCTTCGAGCAGCTCAAGCAGAAACTTGCGCGCGAAGGCCTCTTCGACGAAGCGACCAAGCAGCCGACCCCGAGCTTTCCCCGCCAAGTCGGGGTCATTACCTCCCCATCCGGGGCCGCTGTACGTGACGTGCTCACCGTCCTTGGGCGACGCTTTGCCGCGCTGCCGGTGATCATCTACCCGGCCCAGGTCCAGGGCGAGGCCGCGCCCGCCGCCTTGATCGCCGCCCTCGAGATCGCGAATCTCCGCGCCGAGTGCGACGTGCTCATCCTCGCCCGAGGCGGCGGCTCGCTCGAAGACATGAGTGCCTTCAACGACGAGGGACTGGCGCGCGCCATTCGTGCTTCCAAGATCCCCGTCGTCAGCGGCGTCGGCCATGAGATCGACATCACCATCGCTGACTTGGCGGCCGACCGCCGGGCCGCGACGCCCTCGGCGGCGGCCGAGCTGGTCGCGCCGTCGGCAGAGCACCTGCGTCAAGGTGTCCTCGCGCTCTCGGCGCGGCTCATGGGCGCCCAGCAACGCAAGCTCGCAGGATCCCGCCAGCGCTTGACGGCCGTCACGCGTCATCTGGCGCTCTTGCATCCGTCGGCGCGACTTCAGCAGCAGGCCCAGCGGCTGGACCGCGCCGAGCTGCGCTTGAGGGCGCTCATCGCGGAGCGGGTCGCGCGCTCGCGGCGGCGTCTGCAGCCGTTGATGGATCGCCTTGCGGCCTCCTCGCCTGACCGCAGAATCGAGCGCGCCCAGCTCAGTCTTGCCAGTCTTCAGCTGCGCCTGAGCCGCTCGCAAAAGGAGTTGCTCGCGCACCGCCGCGAGCGCCTCCTGCGCGCCGTCGCCGGCTTGGACGCGCGCAGCCCACTGGGAACACTGACGCGGGGCTATGCCATCGTGACCAAGCTGCCCGAGGGCGAGATCGTGCGCGACTCGGCGCAGGTCGCGCCGGGGGATCGGGTTCGCGCGCGGGTCGCAGGTGGCACCTTCGAGGCCGTGGTGCGCGAAGACGAGGGTCAGTGAGCGATGACGAAGTCCACTGCTCTTCAGCCCCCGTTTCTTGACCGCGGACATTGCCTGGCGGCTTAGAACACCGAGACCTGACCGCTGATACCGTTCTGGGTCTGGTTCGCGCCGACGACATTGAAGCCGCCGATGGCGTTGCTCTGATCGACAGCGACGTTCTGCTCCTGCGCGAGCAGGTGCGTGCCGAGATCGAGCGTGGGGCTGTTGAAGTAGCCGAAGAAGGCACTGAGGGCGTCTCCGGCGAGGGCGCTACCGCCGTGCACACCGCTCATCGCGGTCTTGTCGAGGGTGCGGTCAGCGGTCAGGTCAGTGATGGTCAACATGGTTGTCTCTCCTAAATCTCAAGGTGCGTTTCAAAAGGCTTTGGATGGGGTGGCTCAGGCGACCTGGCCGGCGATGCCGTTCTGGTCCTGATCAGCGATCACGAGGTTCAGCCCGCCGATGTTGAACGACTGATCGACGGCGATGCTCTGACCCTGCGCGAGCAGGTGTGTGCCGAGATCGATCTCGGGGGTGTTGAAGATCCCCAGCGAATCGAAGTCGCTCAGTGAGAAGCCGCCGCGAACGCTACCCATGGCAGCGGCGTCGAGGTCGTTACGAAGGGTCAGGTCGGTGATGGTCAGCATGATGTCTCTCCAGATGTGCGTTGCCTTGTCTTCGGGACTTTGCGCTGTTGGTGCGCTTGCTGGGGATAGAGCAGCTGCTGTGCCAACTTCGGAAAACGAGCTGCGAAGCCGCGTGAACTGGGGGTTTCCAGGCAGCTTGTTCGCGTTTGAAGGTGATCTGGAGGGGCCTTATGTTTGCGGGCAGCAAACATAAGGAGAAAAAGTGTTTGATCCTTAGAGGGGATCCGTGCCTCGGTTCGACCGCGTCTCAGAGAACCCGGAGGAGGGCCGCCCCGTCGGCTCGCAGGGTCCCGCTCCCCAAACCCTTGAGGAGACAGGCTGGGTCGTCACGCCGCCCTGCGCGCACGGTCGGCCTCAATCGCTCGCGTTGCGCCTGACGAGTGCAACGAGGAAGGCCACGCAGAGGAGCGTGGCGAAGAGCCCAAGGATGGTTAACGCATCGAACAACATCGTGATCTCTCTGCACCGCACGTTGGGTGCTTGCCCAGGGACGCCCGCCCCTGAGCGGTTCATCGAAGGATTAGCGTCTCGATGCCTGGGGAGGCGTCGGCGCCGGCTGTACCGCCACGACTGGCGGCGAGGTCGAGGCCGCGCGATGCGCCGCCTCTTGCGCTGTCGGGAGCGCGGACTGCGTTCCGCCGAGAAGTACGGCCAGTGCAGCGACGATTCCAAGTGCGCCCATGATGATCTCCGTGTGAGAGGAATGATTAATTATAAGAATATAAGCATTTTCTAAAATTAAAAGGATCACCCCGTCCTTCTGTGACGGCCATCGCACCAAGGAGGAGACCCACCCGACGTGACCGCCGCTACTTGCCCCCTGACGGCGTCGGCCGATAACGTTCGCCTACAGCGCCGATCTTGGCCTGGTGCCTTCGGGCACAGCTGCGCCCTGGAACCCGTCTGATGACCCCGCAATCGACGCCCTGGTTCAAGCGTCCTGGACCACCCTCAAGCCGCTGGCCGAGCCGGCCGCACAGCGCTTCTACGAGCGCCTGTTTGCGCTCCACCCAGAGATCAAGCCACTGTCTCAGGAGGACATGGCCGAGCAGCAACTCCATGCGGAGACGCTGGTTGGCGCGCGTTGTGCCAGTGGTCGATACAAGCATGCCTTCGCCGCCATCCGTTCCAGGTCGATCGCCCCGACTAGGGAACCTCGGAGGCGCGCTGAACTTCCGGGCTGAATGCCTGCATCTCCGCGTCGGTGATCAGGTTGTAGCTGCGCATCATCATCAAGCAGCGCACGGCCGAGGAGCGTCGCAGGGTCTCAAAGATCTGGAACATCTCCTTGTCGCGCGCGCGCACCAACCGGGAGAGCGCCCTGTGCCGGTCCTGGGCAGCAAGGGACGCATCCCGGCACAGGCGCTCTGCCTCATCAAGAAGGCGTTGGGAGTAGCGTGCTTGGGCCAGGTCTCGGAGGCGCTTGTAGACCTTCCAGTCGGCTTCGCTGATGTGCATTCGGGCAGACACCTCAAGAGATCCTCCTGTCACGGGACGCCCTCACCGGAGGCGCTGGGTAGGCTCCATCCGGCCATGCAGTACAGGCATGCTCTCGATCACCTCGAGCGCTGGCCGTCGGATCGAAAGTCGATCATGTGGCTGTCCCGCGTGCGGATCGCTGTAGAGCGCCTCAAGGATGGCAAAACTAGGCCGAACCCGCTGCGGCCGCAAGTCGGGTAGACCCATGAATAGTCGTCTCAAGGTCGCCGCCAGCCCGGTCGATGAGTTCTTCGCTAAGGACAGGTGCGACATCGATAATCCTTTTTAAGTCAGCATCTTATTGCGTATAAGATGCCTCGTCTAAAGTGGATGTAAGAGCCCGCGGTGCGCGGCGCGCTTGCGGTGCCCCTCTCTGCAGGTCACCGAGATGAGTCATTCCCTAACGAACGATTGGGAAACGTGGAGAAGGCGACAGGCTCAAACAATACCGAGCGGAGCCCGGGGAAGACAAGATGTTCCACTAACCTCGCACGCAGCCCAACTGAGCCGGAACCTCAAGCGCCCGGTGATCTCGATCGAGGTCCCTGTTGGAATGGCCCACCGGGCGGTGGGCCATGGTCGGAGGGCAACTTACTCGTCGCTGGTGTCGCGACGGTCCTTGACATTGGCTCCGGCGTCGAGGTCCGGTGCCTTGGTGGCCGGCGCGAGCTGGCGCAGGTCCGCGACCGAGTAGCGCAGCGCGGGGATGACGCCGAGATAAGGCGCGGGGTCCTGGTTTTCCCCATCACGCGCGCCACCCTCCTGCACATGCTGAATCTGGGCTTGCACGAAGTAGACCGGCTCGATGTGCCCTTTGCCATCATCGAAGTACCCCGGCTCCGGCAGCGCGGTGACGATCTTGGACGCCTTGTTCCACTCCGTCTGGAGATGCTTCAGGGCACGCTCCTTGATCTCCGCTTCCTGGAGGAAGGATTCGCGCGAGACCTTCGACATCGACTGCAGCTCGATCCAGCGCTTGTGCAACCCGACCAGCTCGCCGTCTTGCCCGAGGTGCACGACGATCTTCGAGCCAGGTCCGCCCACATCGATACCGTCGATCTGCCGACCGAAGTGCACGGAGGTCAGCTTTTCGAAATCACGCAGGTTGCCCTTTTCGTCTTGTGCGCTCATGCCGACGCCACCGACGGCCTGGACGACCAGTTGATTGCCGTCCTTGGGCATCAGCCCCAGGCGCTCGAGGTGCGCGAGGGCAAGATCGATCGCCTCATTCTTGCCCGGAAGCCCCTTGGTGTCACTCGGGTCTGAGTACTTGGCCAAGCCCTTACTGAAGCTGAAATCGCCGGTGCGCGTGTCCATGCGGAAATAGGCGCTCGGATCCTCCTTCAGCGTCGCTGTGAGGGCGCTTCCGGATTCGTTGTACTTGAGTTCGAGGTCAGCCTTGAGGCCGGATGCTCGCCACAGTGATTTTGCGACATCCTTGGCCGCGGTGAAGCCTGGGAATCCCTTTTCTGAGCGAAAGATGCGGTTGACGCCCAGGGTTTCGGCAAGCTCCAGGCTGCCGCGCGTCATGGTGATCTCCGGCGCGATCTCGCCCTTCGCGTCGACCGCCATGGCGGGCAGGGTGAGCAGGACGAGCGAGGACACCGCAGCGGACAGCAAGCGCTTCGTGTGGTTGGTTGCGAACATAAAATGTCTCCGAAAGTGGATCGAGGATGAGGTGGTGTGCCGATCGTGGACGGACGGCGACTACCAGTGCTGATACCAGTTGGTCAGGGCCATGTGGCCGGCGGGTGGATCGGCGACGAAGTTGAAATGCGTGTCGTTCTGGGTGCTCGGGTGCATGACCGCCGAGGCGAGACCGGGGTAATCCTGACCACGCCACCAACTGCGCTCATCGTTCACGGCGGCAAACCAGGCCTGCCAGACACTTTCGCCATCGCTGATGCGATCCCCGAAATTGTTGGAGATCCCGTTGCCGGAATAGCTCAGCGTGCGGTAGCCGATGGCTTGATGGAGTCCCTGAAAGACACCGTTCGGCACCCAGGCGTCCGCCCAATCCGCGCGGTCGGCGGCGGAGGGGATCACCGTGCAGGATTGAAAGACGATGAATTCGAGGTCCAAGTCACCCCAGCGGGCATTGGCGTCGGTCGCCAGGTTGACGCCGGAGACCGAGGCGCCCGGCCCCATGCCCAAGTAATAGTTGTTGCCATGCCCCGAGTAATAGGCGAAGTCCATCGCATCGACATAGCTGTTGTTGGAGGTCGTGAATTCGAAGGCATCCGCCCAATAATACTGCTCGTAGCTGAAGTGCTTGAGGAAGTTGTAGACGTTGTCGACAAAACGATCCTCGCCCTGGTTATAGACATAGCCGCCCTGTTCCCAAGCAAGTGCCGAATGCCCCATGGTCATCGCGATGGTCAGTGCCGACGCGGCGAGCGCGGCTGATCGATACTGTTTCTTCATATTCCGTTCTCCTAATTTAGAGCCAAGATGGTTGATAGCGTTATCGCGGATCATCTCAGAGCAACCCGGGGCTCGGGTGAGCACCTTGGGCGACCCGTGACTTAACTCTAAACAAAGGGGCACTTGAATATGGTGAGATGTGGCACTGGAGGGATGTGAATATGTCACACACATCCGCGGCCAAATCATAGTGGTTGCTTCGAATGGCGCTGATTGATGCCTTGAGCGCTTTTAAATCAAAAGGTTACGCGCGCCGATTGGCGCGCGGTCGCGGGGAAACAAGCCTTTCGACAGCCCAATTCGGCTCCGTGAGCGCGCAATGGCTGCGTGTCGCCGTCCGCGTTGGCCGCGTCACGCATTTTTTGTTAAGTAGGATTCCCTTAAGTGAGTGCCATTCTGGTCTGGCGCTGAAGCGGTTCCGTACCCTGTTGTTCCAGTGAAAGACCTTACTTGGGAGGTTACGAATAAGGGTAGTGCCCGTATCTATACGATGATCTTTTTCTTAAGCCTTTGATTTAAAATCGTAATAATTTCTCGCCATCCTATAGATTGTGGCATTATCGAAATAAGCTCAGTGCGAAGCCGGGCTTTTCGCATCTCTATTTCAGTGAGAACGCCGATTTGTTGCGACTTCACGCTCCCGAAACAGGGACGCGATAGACTGCATTCTCGCTTGTGCGTCCGGCTTCTCTTGGAAGCCTGGCACCGCGCCACAAGCTTTTTCGCTAGGCAAGACATCACCACCTATCGGTTTACCTAGCCAGGGCTCGCAGCCCTGGAGAACCAGTGCAGGACGCCCTGGCTGCGCAGGCTTGGGGCGGCTGTTCCGGTTGGTTTCGGGAGACTGACAGGTGATCAGAGACAAGACTTTTCATTTCGCGATAAGGAGCTGCCATGCCAACTCGCATCTATCTGGTCCGACACGGTGCCACTGACCTGACGGCAGAGGACCGCTTCGCCGGATCGACTGAGGTACCGCTCTCGGAAGAAGGCCGTCGCCAGGCGGCTGCCCTGGCCGAGCGGCTGCGCTGTGACACCCTCGACGGCATCTATGCCAGCCCCATGGGCCGCACCATGGAAACGGCGCGCATCATCGCCGCGCCGCATGGCTGCGAGGTGCGCCCGGAGCCGGATCTGCGCGAGATCGCCTACGGCCATTGGGAGGAGCGCACGCGCGACGAGATCGAGCAGGCGTTCAGCGACGAATATGACGCTTGGCAGGAAGACCCGCTCACCATTGCCCCGGCGGGCGGTGAGTCAGGCGTGCAAGTGCTCGCGCGTGCCCTGCCAGTGATCCGGCGTATCGTCCAAGAACATCGCCACCGTTCGGTCTTGATCGTCTCCCACAAGGGCACCAACCGCCTCTTGATCAGCAGCCTCTTGGGCTTCGATGCGCGCGGCTACCGCGACCGTTTGGATCAGAGTCCGGCCGCCTTGAACATTCTGGAGTTTGCGAACGACGTTCGTGCCCGATTGAAGTTGTTCAACGACATCTCGCATTACGACAGGCTGCCCGAGCGCTGCTTCGAGCAGAGGCTCTCGCGCTGGTGGAGTGCGCCAGAACAGAGCGGCGACGATGCATGATCGGCTGATGCCGCCGCACTGCGGTGGCATGCGTCTGCCGCGTTACCTCGGGTGCGCGCCTCTCGACAGCCGGCTCAGATCCGCGTCGCTGCCCTGATCCCGCTTGCGCTTCGCCTCCGTCTCTCGCTGCATCATCTCGGCCAGTGATTTCAGCGTCAGCCAGCTTTTCCGCTCGGGCTTGAGGGCGAAGAGCAGGAGCGAGCGATCCGTGACGTCATAGGTATCGCCTGCCTTGATGCTCGGCGGCTCGCGACGCTGCGGTTCCTTGGTATCGATGAGGCACAGCCAGGTCTTGCCGCCAGCCACTTCGGGCAGCTTGAAGGACAGGTTTTCGTGATGCGCGTTGACGATCAGGAGCAGGGTGGCGTCCGCCCCCGGTTTCTTGATGCCCGAGGCCTGAGCGCGGCCGTCGAGTAATGCGCCGAGGCAACGCCCGTGCACTTCGTGCCACTGCTCCGGCGTCATCTCCGTCGCTTCAGGTGTCAGCCAGGTGACGTCCTTGACGTCCAACTCGGCGTCGTACTCGCCGGTCAGAAAGCGGTTGCGATGCAGCAGCGGGTAAGATTGGCGGATGCTGATCAACTCGCGCGTGAAATCCGCCAGCAGCTTGCCGTCCTCATCGATGCGCGTCCAGTCGATCCAGTTGGTCTCGTTGTCTTGGCAGTAGGCATTATTGTTGCCGTGCTGGGTGCGGCCAAACTCGTCGCCGGCCAGAATCATCGGCGTGCCGAGGGAGAACAGCAGGGTGCCTAGGAAGTTGCGCTTCTGACGCTCACGCAGTGCCTTGATCGCCGGATCCTCGGTCGGTCCCTCGACGCCGTGGTTCCAGCTCAGGTTGTGGGAATGTCCGTCGCGGTTGTCTTCGCCGTTGGCCTCGTTGTGCTTGTCGTTGTAGGAGACGAGATCCTGAAGTGTGAAGCCGTCGTGCGCCGTGACCAAGTTGACCGAGACCCAGGGGCGTCGTCCGCGCTTGTGGAAAAGGTCGCCCGATGCACTTAGCCGCGCGGCCAGCTCCGGCAGCTTGCCCTCATCGCCCTTCCAAAAGGCGCGCACCGTATCGCGGTAGCGGTCGTTCCACTCGGCCCAGCCTGGCGGGAAGTTGCCGACCTGATAGCCGCCTGGGCCGATGTCCCAGGGTTCCGCGATCAGCTTGACACCTGCGAGCACCGGATCCTGGCAGATCGCATCGAAAAAGCCGCTGCTGGGGTCGAAGCCGTGCAGCTCGCGGCCCAGGATGGTCGCCAGGTCGAAGCGGAAGCCGTCCACCCGCATCTCGGTCGCCCAGTAGCGCAGGCTGTCCAGCACCAACTGGAGCACCCGCGGGTGGGTGAGGTTGAAGGTGTTCCCGGTCCCGGTGTCGTTGATGTAGAGCCTCGGGTCGTCCGGTAGCAGGCGATAGTAGACGGCGTTGTCGATGCCCTTGAAGGAGAGTGTCGGACCTTGCTCGTTGCCTTCAGCGGTGTGGTTGTAGACCACGTCGAGGATGACCTCGAGTCCGGCATCGTGCAGGCGCGCGACCATCTCCTTGAATTCGTTCACGATCGGGTTCGCTAGGTAGCGTGGGTCCGGGGCGAAGAAGCCGATGGTGTTGTAGCCCCAGTAGTTGCGCAGCTCCTGCTGCACCAGGAAGTGATCGTCGATGAAGGCGTGGACGGGCAGCAGCTCGACCGAGGTGACTCCGAGCCCTTTGATGTAGGAGATCACCTCATGCTGCGCCATGCCGGCGAAGGTGCCCCGATTGGCCGGTGGGACCAAAGGGTGCAGCATGGTGTGTCCGCGCACATGCGTCTCGTAGAGGATGGTGCGCTCCCAGGGGATCTGGGGTCGGCGATGACGGCCCCAGGTGAAGGCCGGGTCGATGACGCGGCACTTCGGCATGAAGCGCGCGCTGTCGCGGCGGTCGAAGGAGAGGTCGGCCTTGGCGGACCCGTAGCGATAGCCGAAGAGGGTGTCGCTCCACTGCAGGTTGCCGACCAGCGCTTTGGCATAAGGGTCGAGCAGCAGCTTGTGCGGATTGAAACGATGTCCCGCGCTCGGCTCATAAGGACCATGCACCCGATAGCCGTAGACCGTCCCAGGGCGCGCGTCGGGCAGGTAGCCGTGCCAGATCTCGTCGGTGTATTCCGGCAGTTCCAGGCGCTCTACCTCGCGGCGGCCTTGCTGATCGAAGAGGCAAAGCTCGACCTTGGTGGCGTTGCTAGAAAAGAGCGCAAAGTTGACGCCCCGCCCATCCCAGGTCGCTCCAAGCTTACGGGGCGATCCTTCTTGAACGCGTGACTTGCGTTTCTGTGAAGCCCCCGAGGGGAACCGCTTCTTGTTGGAAAGGGTCGTCAGATCCATGAAGCCGGCCTCGCGATGGTCCTGCTGCGTGTTTGAAAAGTTGCTGCGGCGGTTGGGCTGCAGGCGTGATCTTGTCTTTATCAAGCTCGATGTCGATGACCAAGGGGCCATTGTCCAAGAGGCAGCCGATGTTGGCGTGCGGGTCGATTGGGTGAAGGCGGGCGTCAGATAGAGCGGCCAGCGCGGAGATCAAGAATCCGTCTTGCGGGAGACTCGTATGGCACTATCGTAATGCCATATGAAAAGAGATAGCTAGTCATGCCGTCCCAGCCCAGGCGTTTCAGTCCGCCCACCGGTTCGGTCGTGCTTGATGCTTAGGGGGGGTTGCCCGAATGCCGCTCAATTTGGCGCTAGCCCGCCAGGAACTCGCGTTCACATCAGAGACCATGGTCATCGGCAAGCACCTGTTCATGCGCCTTCGCGCGTTCTAAGGGGTATCGCGCCAAGGGGTTGGGTCCTGTCCGCGGGACTGCGGGTGGAGGCATTTGCTCATGGAGGGGGAGCCGATAGGCCTGTTTCATCGATGAGCTGGATCACCGTCATTTGGTCCATGGCCGCCGGCATCTCCTTGACGCTGGCAGCCGTGAATCTGCTCGTCTGGCTTCGCGATCGTGATGCGGTTGCAAACGCCCTGTTCTCGGTCAGTGCGGTGGCGGCTGCGGTCCTCGCCATGCAGGAACTGGCCGTGATGCGGGCGCAGACACCCGCCGAGTTCGGCGCCATCTTGCGTTGGAGGCACCTATCCGCGGCCGTGATCGTGATCGTGATCGTGATCGCCGTGGTCTGGTTCACGCAGCTCTATCTCGGCGCCGGACGGCGTTGGTTGGCGTGGCTTCACCGGCCTGCGTCTGCTGGTGCTGATACCGAACTTCGTCCTTTATCCCAACGCGCAACGCGACCTTCGCGGAAATCCATGCCCTCGACAGGGTGTTTTTCCTGGGCGAGACACTATCGGTGCCAATTGCACGCGTGCAGCGTGGCTTCGTTCTGGGCCAGCTCTCCTCCGCAGTGGCACACGAGCTGAACCAACCGCTGGGGGCGATTCTGCGCAACGCCGAGGCGGGTGAAGCCTTTCTGCGACAGGATCCGCCGAACCTTGCGGAGGTCAGGGAGATCCTGGTCGATATCCAGACGGACGATCGAAGGGCGGCGGCGGTGATCCAACGGATGCGCTCGTTGCTCCAGCAGGGAGAGCTGCGCTTCGAGGCGATCGCGCTGCTGGAATTGGTCGCGCAGGCCGTGGCGATGCTCAATACCGAGATCCAGACTCAACAGGTGACCTTGCGCATCCTGGTGCCAGCCGCGCTTCCCCGCATTCAAGGGGATCGCGTCCAACTGCAACAGGTCATCATCAACTTGCTGCTCAACAGTCTCGATGCCTTGAGCGCGGCGAGTCAGGGCCAGCGCCAAATCGAGATTCAAGCCGCCCAAGCCGGGACGGACAGGCTCACGCTGACGGTCGAAGACAGCGGGACCGGTATCGATCCCGATCGACTTCCGGAGCTGTTCGAACCCTTCTACACCACCAAGAGCGATGGGATCGGGCTCGGGCTGTCGCTGTCAAAGACCATTATCGATGCGCATGGCGGCCGCATCAGCGCGGAGAACCGACCGCAGGGAGGCGCACGCGTCGCCTTGTTGCTGCCGATCGCGGAAGAGGATTAAGCGGCGTGAGCGAGCGGCCGCCAACGGTCTTTATCGTCGATGACGACTCATCCCTTTCTCAAGGGCGCTTGCTGCGCAGCTCCGGTTTCGTCACCGAGTGCTATGGCTCCGCCATTGAGTTCGCCAGACAGCACTCACCGGACGTGATTGGCTGCGTGTTGGCCGACCTGCGCATGCTCGACATGGACGGCATTGCCTTGCAGGCGCATTTGGCGAGGCGCGAGCGCATAGCGCTAGCCCACCGCCGCGCGCTGCAAGCTCGCCTAGACACCCTAACCCCCCGCGAAGAGCAAGTGCTGTCCCACGTCATAAAGGAACGCTTGAACAAGCAAATGGCCGCGGAGTTGGGCATCGACGAGCGTTCGGTCAAACGCCATCGCAGCCATCTGATGCGCAAGCTCGGGGTCACCTCCGTGGCCGAGTTGGCGCAACTGGTCTTGGAGGCAGGAGGGCGTCTCGACCCGGAGCCGCCGCTCTTGGAGCAATCTTCCCGCCGTCAGCGAGATTGGAAGACCATTTAGGTGATTTCCGAATAACAGTTTACCCGGTTAAGATGGGATTTACTCAACAGACTGACCCTATCGAGTCCGACCATGT
>NZ_JAAIJR010000137.1 GCF_010915725.1 Thiorhodococcus mannitoliphagus | reverse complement strand
GTCGGATCAGTGTCCGCTTTCAGCTCGGAATGCTGTCCGCTTTGACGTCGGATTGGTGTCCGGTTTGGATCGGAATAGGTGTCCGGATTCGGCCGGAATACTCAATCCACGATTCAGGTGGGAGTCGGGGTCATGGTTCGGTGGATTTCGCCGCGCTTGACCTACCGGACGTCGGCCTTGGATGGCGACCGCCGCGCGTCAGTCGCCCCTCGATCCAGGGGTAAAGAATCCTGACACCTAGGTGGCCCGCTGGGGCGCTCGATTCGGGTGGATCGCGGCCTCGAATGCTCCGTGTCAAAAGCGAAAAGCCGAGACAGTACAGCCTGGCACGCGTGTTCTAGCGGGGGGATCCTGCGGAGAATTGGGGCCAGGTGACCGTGTTACCTCTTGACTTGCTCGGGTTATTTCATACGATCGTTGTGCTCGATACAGATGTCATCGTTGCCGCTGTTGTCGACTGGGGCCTCCCGGTTCTTGCTGCATGAGATTGGTGTCGGGCGCGTGATGGCGGCGGCCTCCGTGCCGCTGCTTTTAGAATACGAAGCCGTGCTCAAACGCCCGGAAACGCTGAATCGCTCAGGCGGCACGGCGGCGGATATGGATGTGATTCTCGATCAGTTGGCCGCCGTGCTGCGGCGGGTGCCAATCTGGTATCTGTGGCGACCGCAGTTACGTGACGCCAATGACGACAGGGTGCTGGAGGCTGCGGCAAATGCGGCGGCGATGCATCTGGTGACCTTCAATATCCGCGACTTCGGGGAAGCGCCGAGCCGATTTGGGATCCTGCTTTGCTGCCCAGCTGAACTCGCGAGGAATCTGCGAAGAACTAGTGTCAGGTCTTGAAATCAGGTATTTGACCGCTTCCCGGCCCGTGCTCGCGAAAGACAGTTGTCCGCGATCCTAGCGCTTAAGCGGCGGATCTGAAAAACTTTCTGACATCGCGAGTCGGTCCGGCCAGGCCTTGGCCCGAGCGCCCGGCGTTGCATCGATGGGTTTCACTGCGTACGTGACGGGCCGGTGGCTTTTTGAGCCAACTGTAAAGAAGCCTGACACCCTGGCGGTCCCCTCGGTCCCCTGGAGCGCTCGATGCCGGCGGACGTCGGCCTTGAACGGCGCCGCCCGGAGGCGACGCAGGCGTGAGCTGTCTTCTCAGTACGTTCATTATCCGATCATGGGGTTTCTATGGTTTTAGACGCCCTAGCTTATGGCGGATCTGCCATGAAGTTAAGCACACCGAGTCGCGTCAGATTCCAGCTCGTTGCTGGGCGCGGAAACGGCGCATCTTCTCAGGGAGGATGCGAAGCGTGGTCTCATAGCCGGCGCTGTGGAGTTCCAGTTTGGTCGCCGTCGTCAACCCGAATTCCAATGGCGTGACGCCTTTGGTGTCGATGATGACGGTGGCGTTCCAGAAGGCGTCCTGGATGAACTCGCGCGAGAGGCTGGTCATGAAGGCCCGCATCAGCATTTGCAGATAGTCCGGAAGCGCGATCCAGCGCCGTTGCGCGGGTTGGCAGCCGTTCGCAGTGGCGCGCAGCCGGAAGCAGCAGTTTGGTGTGCCATCCTGTGCCCAGTCCCGCCGCAAGATGTCCTCGGACAAGATGCTGCCATCAACCATCAGGTGTGGACCGTGCTCCTTATAGGCGAACAGGAGCGGAATGCCCATGGAATAGCGGATCGCGCGAGAGACGCGCATCTCCGGGCATTGCTTGCGGTCGAAGACCACGGGGGCGCCGTTACGCACATCGGTGGCGACGACATGCAGGTCGAGGGACAGATCCTCGAAACGGGCGCCCTCAAGTTGTTGATCCATCCAGCGCTCGAAGCCTTCGCCGGATGAGAGTCCGCCGTGGAAGAGGAGCTGATAAAGGCTGAAATCGCGGAAGCGTCTGAAATCGACGCCGAGCGCGAGTTCTTTCATGGACGCAGCCGGCCAGCCGGCGGCGCGCAGCCCGGCGACGATGCTTCCGCCCGAGACGCCGACGATGTGATCGCCGACCGCGCCGAGTTCATCGAGTGCCTGGATGACTCCAACGTGTGCGGGTAGGCGTGTTCCACCTCCGGCGAGAATGGGGACAATCTTGCCAATGTCTGCGGATTTCGTCGCATGAGGCGACGGGGGTGCGTCTGTGGGCAACAACTCGGGAATCGGGGTCATGGGGAATCGGGGTCAGGTCTTGTAATCATTCATTGGATGGCTTCGTCATCTGGACCCATGGAGCCCCATCCATTCGCCACAAGAACGTTTAATCGCTTGATCGATAAAGCTTTCCGGCTTTTGATGCCGGTTTGTTCAGCCGCCGTTCCGAAGTCTCGGCGGCTTGGTTCGCTGGGTTGCCCCGCGCCAATTACCCCGCGATCCAGGTGTAAAAAATCCTGACACCCCGGCGGCCCACTGGGAGGCTCGATCCGGGTGGATCTTAGCCCCAAACGGCCCCGCGCGGTGCCCGAACGTTGCTCGGTCGATTGGCGCCACGGCCCGCATCAAGGTCTAACCCATTGTTCTTGAATGACCAGACCCGCCCCATTCGCCAGCGCTCAGTCGTCGCGCAACGGCCGTTCCCGCTGCGATCGCTCCCGGATAAAAGTGTAAAATTTTCCGACACCCTCGAAACGGCCAGGCTGCGGATTGGTCTCTAACCCGTCTGTCACATACACTTGAACGATGATCACCTGGGACGAAACGAAGCGCCACGGCAATCTCGCCAAGCATGGATTGGATTTTGCCGATGCTGAGACGATCTTCGACGGCCCGATGCTCACGATCGAGGATGCGAGCGAAGGTTATTGGGAGCAGCGTCTGAAAACACTTGGCATCCTTGGCGGACGTGTCGTGGTGCTGGTGTGGACTGAAGGAGACGCCGGACCACATCTGATTTCTCTTCGGTACGGTGACAAGCGTGAAACCAAAGACTTCTTCAGTTATTTTCACTCCTGAAATGATCGCCGCCGCCATCGCCGCGGCGCCCCAGGAGGCGGTCTCGGATCCGGACAATCCCCCGACACAAGCGGGTGATTGGAACGATGCCATCATTGTCCATGAGGGCGGCTATCCAGCGGTGCAAGCCGCCTTGGAAGAGCGCCAGCGCAGCCGGAGGCCATGCAAGGCACCCAAGAAGATCCTGACGACCATCCCCTTCGACGCGGATGTCCTTGCAGGGTTGCGCGCCACTGGCAAGGGCTGGCGGGCACATGTCAACGACTTGATGCGCGAATGGCTGGCGCGACGGGAATAGAAACAAGCAAGGTAGCAAGGTAGGATGGGTAGAGCGGCCCAGCAGAACGCGCCGAAATTGCTCCGACGCCCGTGGCCGCGAAACCCATCGACCCACAGCGCCAACGCTTAACTCTCTGATTCAAAAGCCTCTCTGATTCAAAAGCCTGACGCCATTGCGAGCCGATTCGATCGGATGCTGTTCCGATGCCTCGGTGGTTTGGTTCGGTGGGTTTTGCTGCGCTCTACCCACCCTCTCATTCGTGGTGGCTGGCGGTCGCGCCGAGCCAATCACCCCGCGATCCAGGTGTAAAAAATCCTGACATCACCATGAATCGCTGGGGCGTTCGATTCCGACGGCATTCGTCCTTGCTCTGCTCCGTGCGGTAGTCGAGCGCGGGGCAGTCGATCAACACAGCGGCAACGATCACCGGCCGACTCATCAGCTCTTTGATGACTTATGCCGCTTCATCCTCTGGCGCCCTCCCGCCGGTCAACGGCGTTTCCGTGTGCGATCGCGTTCCGGGCAAGAGTATAAAATTTTCTGGCACCCGGCCGCTTCGGGACGGTCGTGTCGCCGATTATCCGCGGGGAGCGATCGGTTCGCTCCCATCGCCGGCCCTGGCCATCACAATAACTTCACCATGGCGGCAATCGCCGCGACCTGAGCGAGCATGATCGGCAATAGCCAGCGCAGCAGGTCGGATTTGATGCGTTCGATCTGGGTCGAAAGATCCGCGCGTACTTGCTCGATCTCCTTCTGTAGCCGTAATTCGGTCTCGCGCACATGCCCCTGGGTCGCCAGGTTGGAGAGATTCGGATAACGCTCTTCGAGTTGCTCGAAGGCTTCCGCAATGACTTTGGCTCTGGCCCGCTCATCCGGGGCCGTGGCCAAGGCTTCATCGAGGGCGACAGATGATGACATGAGGGCATCCTTTGTGATGCATGGTTGACGTCAGTTTAGCGTGAAACCGAGCCACAGCCAGCGTTGGTTGCGCTCGGACCCTAGAGCGCGGACTTTGCCCATCCTGCAGATCCGGGTCTACTTGGGTCAGGTCACTTCCGGAAATCGCCTAGCGCCCTTCGATAGGCTGATCCATGACCCGGTAAGCCTGTTCTAACTCCAAAAGCCGGGGACTCTGCGGATCGAGCGCCCGCGCCCGCGCAAGATATCTCCTGGTTCGTTCCATGTACCCAGAATCCCATCCTATTTTGTGCACATAGAGCAGCAGGGCTTGAGCCGTTGCCAGACTGAAGAGCAGTGACCCGATGTTCTGATCTGAGAGATGCTGGAATCCACGAATGGCCTTCTCCAACTCGCCGCGCTCAAGGGCGTCGAGTGCATCCCGATAGGCGGCCCGTTGCGCCACGTCAGCGATGGCCTCTTCAGAGACGGTGTCGCGGACCGGTTGACCTCGGAAGCGAGAGAGCCACTTCTGAAGGGAACTCGGCGTTCGAGCAACGAGAAGGGGTAGATATTGCAGCTTTTGAACCGGCGTCAGCGGTGGGCGAGTCACCACCAAGTAGGTGGCGGGTATTAAGAACAGTGTCAGGAGCGTGGAAAACATTAGCCCCCAGACAATCGAGGTGGCTACAGGCCCCCACATCAATGACTCGCCCGCCAAACCGGTCGCTAGGGAGAACAGACCTGCAATGGTGGTCACGGATGTGATGAGAATCGGAACGACGCGCCGTCGGGCTGCCGATACAATGGAGCGGGAAACGCTGAACCCATGCTTGTTGTATCTGTTTGCCGTACTAATGAGAACAATGGCGTCATTCGCCGATATCCCCGCAAGTGCAACAATACCGTAGAGCGTGTAGAGGCTCAGAGGGTTTCCGCTGACGATGAGACCCATGACAACACCAATGAACGCCATGGGTACGGCTGAGAGCACAAGGAATGGCTGCTGATAGCTCACAAACTGTGTGCCAAGGATTAAATAGATCAATCCCAAGCCGACAACAAAGAGTCCTATGATGGCACCCAGGCTCTCTTGAATGTCATCATTTTGGCCGGAGAGATCAAGGGCAATGCCTGGGAAGCGCGCCGCGTTCTTCGCCCAGAATGCTTCGATCGCCTTGGTCGCGGTGATCGTATCGGTTCTCGCGCTGTCAATGTCGGCCTCGATCGTGATTGCGCGTCGAAAATCGAAATGTCGGATGTTACTAATGGTGTGTCCCGATTCTGAGTCCACGAGGTTCCCAAGCGCAATCTCGCTTCCGTCAGGAAGTCCCACGGGATAATCTAAGAAGGACTGCGTATCCAGCATTGCACGGGGTTGAGTGCGCACGCGGACCACCAAACGCTCCCCCTGATTCTGCATGCTGGCAACAACCTCGCCATCGGCATAGAGGCGCACAATTCGCACGACGTCCGCGGGACTCAGGCCGGCCCGAACAATGGCGTCAGGATTAAGATGCAGCTTCAACTCCATACGCCCGAGGGTATCGTCGTCGGCGATATCGATGACCCCGTCTGTCGTGTTCAAGAAGCCTTTCAACGCGCGCGCAGCTGCTCGAATCGCCGTGATGTCATTGCCGCGCACCTTTACGCTGATCGGCTTCTGCGTCGGCGGGCCAAGCTTGCGAGTCAGGAAAACGATTTCGAGCGGTCCGGCAATTCCTTGAAGTGCGTCTCGGACTTCGTCGATGATCACATTGACATTTCGACGGTCCGGGCCTGCGGGCTTGAGGCTGACAAAGACTTGTCCCTTTTCTTCGCCATAGAGGGGCTCTTGTGCCGTAACGCGTTGGCCTGCATACCGGATAATGGCCTCTGCCTCATCTGGGCGGAGATGGGCGCGCACACGGTCCTCAATCTCGGCAAGCACCTCAAGCGTCTTCTCCGCTTTGGTTCCGGGGGGCATCTCCACCCCGACGTAGAAGAGTCGGTAGAGGTCGGTCGCAAAATAATCCACGCGCACTGCGCCGGAAACCACCACAAGGACAGCGCCGGCGAGCAACGCGATGCCAACCCCGAAGGCCGTTCGCCTCCAGCGAAGCACCTTCACCAAGAGTCGGGCGTAATACCTGCGAAACGCCTGGATCCAGCGATTTCTGATCGCTTGAATGCGCCCCGGCCTGCGCGGATTGACTCGGGCCTTGATCATGTGACTGGGTAAGATCCAAAAGGCCTCAACAAGACTGATCAGAAGCGCGAGTGTGACCACCGCCGGCACGTACTTCATGTAGTCCCCAAGGACTCCTGGAATGAGCATCAGCGGTAAGAACGCGGCAATGGTGGTGAGCACCGCCGCGACGACTGGCACGCCGACTTCTCGGAGTCCGGCCATGGCGGCCTCGACCGCCTCGTATCCCTCGAGCAGCTTCTGATAGATGGCCTCAACCACAACGACTGCATCATCGACCAACATGCCCAAGCTGATGACGATCGCAAGCAGGGTTGTTGAGTTGAGCGTCTGACCAAAAAGCGCGAGGCAGAGGAAGACGCCCGCGAGCGCGAATGGGATGCCGATGCTGGTGAGAATTGCGACCCTCAACCCTAGAAAGATACCAACAGAAAAGACCACTAGAATGAGGCCGACGAGCGCGTTGTTCTCCATCACTTCGATGGCGTGTCGTGTCTGTAACGTCTGGTCTTCAATCAACGTCAAACGAATACCCTGAGTCGCTAGGACGGGGTTTTGCTCCGTCATGTATGCTCGAATGTCACTCAGTAGTTTGAGATTGTTGGTCGCATCGGACTTGAAAATTGACAGCATGACGGCGGGATGTTCCTCGAAACGCACAAGTTCCTCCGCCTCCTGCCGGCTTCTGACAATGTCAGCGACAGAGCGCAGAGGTAGCTCACCAATCGCGGTCACGACCGGTATGGCTTCTAGATACCGTGGGTCTTCGCTCGTTCCCTCGAGCCGTACGAACCACTTCTGATTGCCAACTTGAACGCTGCCCGCCGCGAGGTTGCGAAAGTAAGCGTTGACCGTGTCAGCCAGCGCGACGGGGGACAGCCCCAAGCCGACGAGTCGCTCGGGAGAAAAGTCGACATGCAGCTCGGGATCGTACTCGCCGATGGTGTCGACCCGATCGACACCTGAAATCCGTTGAATATCCTTGCGAACATTGACAGCGGTTCGGCGCAAGACCTCATCGTCAGCGAGCCCAATGACAGAGAGCGTTGCGGTTGGAAAGAGATTCGCGCTGCTAATCTCGATGATCTCTGGCTCAGTCGCCTCCTGCGGCATTTCTCGCTGCTGAGTCTGCACTTCACGTCGGAGATCATCCATGCGTTTCGCGAAGGTATCCGGCGAGATGTCCATGAAGCGAAGCATGATGATCGAAACACCTTGGCGGCTCGTGCTGTTGACGAACTTGATGTCATCGACCTTTTGGATCCCGTCTTCCAACAGATCCGTAATCCGCTGTTCCACGTCTTCAGCTGACGCGCCGGCCCAGATGGTCGTGATCGCTACCCAGTTGAAATTGACGCTTGGATCTTGCTCTCGAGGAAGGTTCAGGTATGCGATGGACCCGAGCACGAGCACCAGCCCGAACGTCAGGTTCGTCAAGACATGGTTTCGTATTAGCTTCTTGAACATCGATCGACCTGCCTTCAGGGAAGACGCACGGCATCGCCATCGCGCAGCTGGTAGCGACCATCCACGATGACCTTCGTCTCTGGGGGCAAGTCCACCGCTGCGGGATGGCCCATGCGGGCATCTGGCAGAGCAACAAATTCGGCCTTGTCTTCGTCAACCACGAAGAGGCCCAATGTTGTGCCGCGCTGGACGATCAAATCCGCAGGCACCTCGCCTCGACCGAGAATCCAACGCAGCCGGCCCGTCTCGCCAGCCAAGGCACTTCGGTCCTCCGCAAAAGGGAGCCGGACCTCATAGGTGCGCAAACGTGTCTCCATGATCGGTAATACCGTCCTCAACTTCACCGGATAGCGGGCATTGCGGCTCACGAAGTCAATTGACTGCGCACTTTTCAGACTGTCCAGATCTTGCTCTTGAACTTTGGCGCTGATCTCGATGTTTTGGTCGTCAAGCAAACGCAGGATGGGCGTGCCCGGCACCACGTAGTCACCGACACTCGCGATCCGCTCCACGATCACTGCGTCGATTGGACTTTGGATCTCGCACTTGCCCGCGTCATAGGCAGCCGCTTGAAGGTCGGCGCTCAGTCGATCGACATCGGCCTTCAGTGTGCGTGCCTCGGCTTCCCGCCTGTCGTTCTCCTCCTGTGAAATGCTGCGCTTCTGAGATAGCTGCCGTGCGTTTTCGAACTGCCGCTGAGCGAAGGCATAGCTGGACCGTCCAGCTTCCAGGGCTGCCTGCATTCGCGAAACCTTGATTCGATATGGCTCGCACTCCACGCGTGCGACAACCTGCCCTTGCGTGACGCGGTCTCCGACCCTCGCCTCAATGGCCGCAATGACTCCAGCGATCTCCGCGTCGAGATGGGTGTCGTTGAGCGTTACCGCGACGGCTGGTGCATCGCGCTCCGGGTAGACTAGGATGCTACTCAGCGTCGCCAAACTGACAGGAATCGGTCCGCCTCCAGCGTCCTGGGCCAGGATGGGGAGGGCAAAGACGCCCGAGATCAGGGCCATAACCAAGCGCCATTGTTTGCTCACCAACATCATCTGGACATCCCCGAAGCGAAATTGAGGCTTTGATCATCAACCCGGCGTCCTTTAGCAGACTTTGCGTCGTCAGGGCTTCCAGCCCTGATTTCGTCAGGCCAAGATGGCCTGACTAAGCAGCCTGTCGTCCACTTGGCCGAAACGATGATCAAGGCCGAAATTGACATCCTCGAAGCGAACCTTACGCTGCTGCCACATGCTCGCGCTTAGCCGTCGTGAGCGAGGCCGAACCATTGCCCGAACCAAACTTTATCTGACTCCGCAGGCCGGCCAGAAGCGCGCGGCGTGGCGGCGATGCTGCCGCCAGCGACCCCTGCGATGTGACAGCAGACTGCGCCCAGCGAATCGATTGGCTGGATGCCTGTCTGAGGGACCGCTTATGGACATCGTGCATCAATTGTGTCGATCGAATTCGTAGGGCATCATAGCCGAGGTTGCCTCGTAACGGGTTTCGCCGAGCCAGGTTTATCGACGTGGCCGATCCGCTCGATCGAACTTTACCCCCCTGCCATACGGAGATGTGATCCGATGCAAGCTTCAAGCGCCGTTACTTCTCGCTTTTCGGTGGCCGCAATGCTGATTGCAGCCCTGATGGGCGGTTGCGGGCAGTCAATCACTCCCGAGGAGTCTCTGTCGCGCGGCGAAGCGGCCTTGGCGAGTGGCGAGCTGCGCACGGCTGTCATCGCGTTCAAGAACGTCTTGCAGGAGGAGCCGGGCAATGCGGAGGCGCGAGCCTTGCTGGGGCAGGCATCGCTCAGGCTCGGTGATCCCGTGGTCGCCGAGCAGGATTTGGAGCGTGCCCGGCAATTGGGTGCGGATGATGCGCTTATACAGCCCTGGTTGACGAGGGCTTGGCTCGGGCAAGGTAAGTATGACCAGGTGGCCGCCTTGACGGTTGCGGACGAGGTGCCCGCCGAGCGCCGCGCCGCGCTCCTAGCCGTCAAGAGCGAGGCGCTTCTCGCTCAGCGGGATCTGCCGGGCGCTGAAGGGGAAGCGGATGCGGCCTTGCGCGCGGACCCGAATTCCGTCCCCGCCTTGCAGGCGATGGCGCGCCTGAAGGCAGCTCAAGGCGAACTCGACGCGGCAATCACGCTGGTTAAGCAGGCGTTGGAGCGCGACGCATCCAATGCCGGGGCTGAGAATCTGCTCGGCGAGATCGAGCGTGCCGCCGGTCGTCTGGATGAGGCGGAAGCCGCCTTCACGCGGGCGATGCAGGATCCGGTGCGGGGACCGCAGAGTCAGTTGAACCGCGCTACCTTGCGGATTCAGGCCAATCGGCTCGATGAGGCGCAGAGCGACATCGATGCCTTGAAGAAGCGCGTCAAGGACAACCTCTTGGTCGATTATGCCGAGGCGCAGCTCCTCTATGCCCGTAGGGACTACGCAAAGGCGATCGAGCGTCTGGATGCCTTGCTCGGGGCCAACCCCAGTTACATCCCCGCCGTGCGGCTGGCTGGCGCAACGCGTCTCGCCCTGAGGGAACCGGCCGTGGCGCGTATTCATTTGCAGCGCGCGGTCTCGGCCTTGCCGGACGACGTCGAGGCGCGGCGCATGTTGATTATGGCGCTGCTCCAGGTGGGCGAGGCGGCCGAGGCGGAACGTTTGGCCAGGGAGCGCATCGAATCGGCCCCCGAAGATACGGCAACGACGGATCTGTTGGCGAGCGCTCTGATGATGCAGGGTAAGGGCGACGAGGGCGTGTCGTTTCTGCGCCGCGTCAGCGCCATTCAGTCCGATTCGGCGGCGGCCAACGTGCGTCTTGGGGCGGCTCTTCTGGGGCAGGGTGATGTCGAGGAAGGATTGAAGACCCTGCGGGAGGCGCTCAAGCAGGATCCGGAGCTGCAAGGTGCGGCCGAGCAATTGGTGTTCGGCTATGTCAGCAGCGGCGATCTTGACCAGGCATTGCAGGCCGCGCTCGAATATCGCGACCGCGATCCTGGCTCGGCGCGCGCCCATGCGCTCTTGGGCGCAGTCTATCTGCAGCGCGAGCAGATCGCGGAGGCGTCACAGGCATTTGAGAAGGCGCTGGAGTTGGACCCGGGCAATCTTGCCGCCAGCACGGGCTTGGCGACCTTGGCGCTGCGCAAGGATGATTTGACTGCGGCACGCGGCTATTTCGCCAAGAGCCTGGAGAGCCATCCAGACGATGATCGCTTGCGTCTGCTGCTGGCCAGGCTGGCCATGGCGCAGCAGGATACCGCTGCAGCCAAGGGCTATCTCGACGAAGCCGTTGAGCGCAATCCCGATGCACTGCTGCCACGGCTCTATCTCGCGGCCTACTATCAGCGGGTCGGCGATGCCGATAAGTCTCTGGACCTGCTTTCTGAAACGCGGCGCGATTTCCCGAACAATCCTATGCTACTGGGGCTGACAGCCGATGCGCAGTTGACGCTCCGACAATTCGATGCGGCCAAGTCGACTCTGGAAGACCTACTGATCGATGCCCCGAACGATCCTCGAGTGCGGGTCGCCTTAGCGAGTGCCTATGCGAGCCTGGGTGAGTCCAACTCGGCCAAAGCCGAACTCGAGAAGGCGCTCGAACTGGATGCGAACCTGGCCCCAGCGGTCAATCTGCAGGCGCGTTTGGCCATCGCCGAGAAGGATCTGGACGGGGCCGAGCAGGCGTTGGGCGAGCTAACCCGATTGTTGGGACCGAACCACACGGATGTCTTGCTGATCGAGGGGCAGCTGGCTCAGATCAAAGGGGATCTGTCGGCGGCAAACGGGACCTTCCAGCGCTTGCTCGCATCGGGGGGCGATGCACTGGATCTGGATTCGGATCCGGGGCTGCGCAATGCCGCCGAGCAGCTGGTCTTGGGCTATGTGAGCAGTGGTGATCCAGAGGGTGCCCTGAAGGCGGCCTTGGAGCTGCGCGAGCGTCAGCCCGACTCGGCTCGTGTCCACAATCTTGTCGCCGCGCTCTATCTGCGCGACAAACAACTCGATCTGGCCGGCCAGTCGTTCCAGCGTGCGCTTGAGTTGGAGCCGGGCGACGTCGCGGCGATTGGCGGTCTGGCGACGATCGCCATCGAAAGTGAGGACCTGGATCGGGCTCAGCAGCTCTATGAGGAGGGCTTAAAGACGCACCCGAACGAGATTGCCTTGTTCACTGGCTTGGCGCGGGTGGCTTTGCTGAGGAACGATGCCGCAGCGGCGGAGGGGTATCTCGTCCGATCGGAGCAGGCCAATCCGCGCGCCCTTCAGCCTAGGCTTTTCCTGGCCGCCTTCCATCTGCGTCAAGGCAATCCGGCGCGTGCCCTGGATGTACTCACAGAGGCCAGCCAACTGTCTCCAGACGCTTTCCAGCTGTTGGCCTTGCGTGCTGAGGCGGAACTGGACTTGCGTCGCTTCGAGGCAGCGCGCGAGACGCTGGTCAAGTTGGATCGGGTCAGACCCGACCAGCCGAGTGTCTTGATGGCCCTCGCAAAAGCGGATGCCGCCCTGGGGCGTCTGGATGACGCTGAGCAGTCGCTGCAGCGTTTGATCAAGATCGATTCAGGGTCGGTCCAGGCCTTGAGCAGTTTGGCTGCATTAGCGATTGCTAGGAAGTCCTATGATGACGCGGCGGCTCGGATTGAGGAGCTCGAGCAGGTCCTCGGCGCCGAGAGCGCGAACGTGCTTGCCCTAGGTGGCGCTCTGGCGGAAAGTCAGGGTGATACGCAGGCTGCGCTGGCGAGCTATCAGCGCCTATTCGACCAGTCGCCGAATATGAAGAGCGCCCTGTTGCTAGCGCGAGCGCGTGTCAAGACCGATGATCTGGACGGGGCGAGTCATCTGCTCACGGATTGGCTCGGGCAGCATCCTGATGATACCCAAGTTCGGTTCACGCTGGCGCAATTGCAGATGAGAATGCAGCGCCCCGAGCAGGCGATTACGGAATTTCGGGCTGTGCTGAGTAAGAACCCTGACAATGCGGTTGCGCTGAATAATCTAGCGTGGCTGCTTCAGGAGCGCGAGCCGGCGCAGGCGCTTGAGTATGCAAGGCGCGCGCACGAATTGGCGCCGAAATCCGCAGACATCGCCGATACCCTTGCGGTGCTGTTGATGCGCAACGGCGACCTTCGCGAGGCGGGGCGCATGAGCGACCTCGCCTTAGCCGCCGATGCCGAAAACGGCAGCATGCTCTTCCACAAGGCGCAGATCCTCGAGAAGGAGGGAGATAGGGCCCAGGCGGAGCTGGTGTTGAAGACGGCCTTGAGGGTCGGTGGGACGTTCGAGGAACGCGCTGAGGCTGAGGCTATGCTGAAGCGGTTGAGCGGCAGCTGACGAGAGTTCCTCAGGCTGCTTGAAAGCGCTTGCCCCTTGGATCCAGGAAGGACTCAGAACTCGGCGCTTTCCGGGAGTCCTTATACCTCGTGCCGCGTGCAATCGTTGACGCTGTAGGGGCGAATTCATTCGCCCCTTGTACAGATCCTGGGGCTATCCCCTTTGCCGAAAATCACCTAAGTCGATGCGCAAGCCGTCCGCCCCTCACCACCTATCGGTTTTATGTAGCCAGGGCTTCCAGCCCTGGCAAACCAGGCCAGGATGGCCTGGCTACGCAGGCTTGGAGCGGCTGTTCCGGTTGATTTCGGGAAACCGATAGGTGTGGAGCCGTCCGCCCTAGAATCCTTGAGGGCGCAAAATGTTTGCAGATGAGTCAAATTTCGATGAAGCGTCCGACCATCCAAGGCCGTCGGTATCGGGATCGAACCGACGATTCCGATTGCGATCCCGATGGCATGACTCGTCGGTCTGAGGCGAAGCCTCGCTAGGTGTTGTAGGCTAACCTGATTTTCTCTGAAAACTAGGCATTGATCACCGAACCGCCCAGTCGATTGAGTCGGCAGCGCGCATCCTTCGGGCAAAGGGTCGTGGTGGTCGAGGGAGCGGTTGGACCAAAGGATGGTCTAGGCCGAAATAGGTTAGGCGCGAAAATATTCTCGGCGCCTTCTTCGTGCGCAACCGACTATTTACCTGGCGTGTCTAGCGAATTTCGCAACACCGATACTGAATGGCGAGTTCGAGGTTCCGCTCTTTGTCAAGCAGCGGTTCCTCTCTCTAGAGCAACCTTAGAGGCTGTCTGGAAGCTCGTAGATACTCTGTTCTGACGCAAGTCCGATTTGCCTCCTGTCCATCATTTTTTTCTATCGGCATCGTTGTCTCAGCG
>NZ_JAAIJR010000136.1 GCF_010915725.1 Thiorhodococcus mannitoliphagus | reverse complement strand
GCGTTCGTCCGTTGGCCATGCGGCCACCGCAGCTGTCTCCTGGTGCAGGTTGATCACCGTAGCCTCTTGATCAGGTTAAGATTTCATGAAATCGAGCTTGACACTTGGCCACGAATTCGGAAAGCCCATTGAACGGTATTGGACCTAAGCCGACTCTACCGCGGACAGTTTATCCCAATTGTGAAGCCGATCCACAGGGGCATTTGCGGTCGCCCGGCAGTGCCTCCCTACTCTCAAACGGCACGGACACCACCCGGATGAAAGCCCCCCCGGATCGAACTGCCGCGTTGCTATCGGGAACATGGCGGTTTCGGCGATAGCAAGCAGTGCGCGATGCGCACCCTGCACAGCTGGTCAATAGGATGGTGCATGGGAAGAGTCTAGCCGGTATCAGAGTATCAGGCGCGGAGGCACTGGAGCTTGCAATCGGAGACCTGGGTAACCTGGCAATGGTTGCTGACTCGGTGAGAGCCGCATTCCGGCCAGGCCCCGTAACGGCGAAAGGTTTCGCTCGGTGGCATCGAGGTCGAGCCCTTGATAGGAGAGCGTGCCCCGAATATGAGCTTTTCCGGCGATCACCTTATGAGCGGTAAGCGATAGCTTGATCCATCGCCTCTGCGGCGGGTCCTTGCCTATGGATGGGGGATCCACCAAGGCGGATGGTGGGCGTTAGGCGTGCCGATCAGTGCCCCTTCTCATCGCGCCCCAACAATGGAACATGCTGGCCGTGACCATTGCCTGAGCCAGCGCCCCGAGCCTTGAGCACCCGGTTGTCGAGTCCTTCGACATCTAGAATCGACAGCATCGCCGAACGTTCTTTGCCGGAGTCAGGCCGCACCACCGCCTTGGTCAGCACGGACTTGCCAGCCAACTCGGAGCTGTAGCCAGCGATGCTGCGATTGGGGATCTCGGGGCTGTCCATGATGCGGTCGATCACGATGCCGAGAATACCCTCGCCCTCCTGAACATCAGCGCGCGGCTTGACCTTGAGCAGCAGCAGGCCGTCGCGCTCCGGGTTGTAGAGGCGATCCTCGAGGCCAAGCATTTCGTTCAGTGAAATGACGCCGACCGTATGGCCGGCATAGGAGAAGACACCGATAAAGCCCGGATTGGAGCACACCAGCGGGGTGACTTGCTGGTCGTTGATCGAGCAGATCACGTCGCAGGACTCGACCCCGAACAGTCGCCCACCGATCATGAAGGTGGAAATATCGGTGGTCGGCTCGTTGCCCGAGGGCTGCGGATAGCTGGGGCGTTCGCGACGGGCCTGATCGCTCGCCTGGCCCTCGCCGGTCGGCGCGATCTTGGTGTCAGCGACGCTGCCGATCTTCATGAACACCAGCGCGATCACGTCGTTGCGATAGTGATCGCCGGTGCTTTTGTATTCGCGATAGCCGCGCGAGGCCCGCGCGCCGACGACGAAATAGGCACCCTGATATTCGACAATATTAGACACCTCGGCACCGGGCTTGAGCGCGAAGAACTCAGGGTCAAGCTCGAGGCTATCGCCAGGTGCGAGTTGGCCGTGAGTGGAGGCGATGACCTGCCGATCAGGGTCGGTGAAGACGGCAAAGCAGCCCTCGCGCACATCGCCGCGCTCGCTCTTTGGTAAGGCATCGCGCAACATGGCCGCGAACTGGGGCTCGGAGTCGAAGACGATACCAATGCCGCCAACGATCTGCTGCGGATTGTCGATGGCCGTGACCGAGGCGCCATAGATATAGGTGTGGCGGTCGTTGTAGAGCCAGGTGCGCGTGAAGGGGGAGACGCTGTAGATCTGGGAGTCGCGGATGGCCAGGGTTTCCATCACCCAGGACTCGCCGAGCTTGGTGCCGATGGCCTGGCGGAAATCCGGGTTGGAGACGGCGACAATGGTGCCAAGCCGGTCGTACAGAAACAGATTGGTATAGACGGTGTAGAGATTGTTGATGTAGCTCAGAATGGCCTCGAAGGTGCCGCGCTGCTCGTCGCTGATGTGATCGTCGAGCAGGTGCTTGCGGAAATAGGAGGTCAGCGCCCACCAGCGGCAGTCATTGGCACGCTCGTAGAGGTTGCGGTCCATGATGTCGATGGCGAGCGAGGCGCGGAACTGCACATCGGCCAAAATGGAGGACACCACGGTCTGGTTCAGATTGCCGATGGACTCCTCGAACACCTCCTTGGTGCGTGCGCCGGTCTTGCTGATTTCCCCGAGCAGGGTCTTGGAAAAGCTGTTCTCGCCCGATTTGGTGTTGGCGATGCGCACATTGCCGTTCCATACCGTGACATCAAGCTCTTTCTGGATTTTGTCGGCTTGACGCGGAATCTTTCGCAAGGCATCCGAGAAAAGATTCGAGCGGCGCATCACGGCGTCGAGAATAGAGTCGTCGATCTGATTCGCGCTGCCTTCCAGGTCTTTCTCGAAGGCGTAGCTGAGCGGCACCATCACATGACCGAGCCAACCCGGACCGGCGTAGCCCTGATAGCCCTGGGTAGCACGGGTGGTCGCCAGGTACTCGCGTCCGGCAAAGCGTGCGATACGGTATGGCGTTTCGGTATCCGGACGCATGCGCGCACCGACTGGGATGTGATGCTCGTCGCTGCTGGCAATGACGTGTCCGTCACGGTCTAGCAGCATCAGCACCTCCCAATCGTCTGCGGTGATGAGATGCTGGAAGACACCGGCCATTTCGTCTTCGAAGCGAAACATCAGGCACAGCACGCCGAGCACCTGCGACTTGGGTGAGTTGTTCTCGGTGATGCGGTAGGCGTAGATCAGGCTGCGCTCGCGGCGCGGGTCGAGGTCAGAGGCGCGATAGACCTCGACATAGTCTTGACTGGTTTCGATGGCCTCGCGGATCAGCGGATCGCGTGACTGGCTCACCGGGTTCTCGTCGTCGAGTTGGGCAAGCACCTGGCCGGCTGGACTCAGCAGTACAATATTGTCGTAGACCGAGTACTTGGCGACATATTCGCGAAAGCGGGACTTGATGACTTCTTTCTGATCGCTGCCATCCTCACCAGAGCCATCACCCGCGTCGACCGCGAGCGCCGCAATGAAGTCGCGGAAATCGTCATCCGTGGCCAGAAAGCCGATATCGGCCGTACGTTCGAAGAGGTTGCGGATCACGATATCGACGGCGACCTGGGCCTTGGCCTGCATCTCGGCGACGGTCTTCTTGAGGTTCTCGGTCCCCAGATGGTGCAACAGCTCCCTGGTGAGATTCTGGAACCCCTCGCGCGTCTCGGTCATGTCCATGCCGATGTTGCTCATCTGTCCGAGCAGGGTCAGCAGGTTCCAGCGCTCGGCTAGGGCGTCCAAATTGGTGCTGTATGCCCTAACCTGGGGCATGTGGGGCATCAGGGAATCCAGGCTCGCGGCTTCGGGCGCGGATGAAGACGTGGTCAAGTCAACCATAGCAATCATATCCTTAGCGAGAATCGACAATGCCGGGCCGAACTGTCGGCAGTGATCGGCGCGGAACCCAGACCACTAGACCATGCAATCGATGTACCTGATTGATTTTATTTGTCTTTAGGGTGATGCGCCAGCGCTTCGCGGCGCCATCAAATGCGGAGTCAGCCTCCGTGCCCAAGGTGTTGTACGAGTCAGAATCGAATCCCTACCAGGAGATCGCAGGCTGGAGACAAAGGCGCCGCACACCGCTTTCGCGATCGCCTCTGAGGCTACCAAGAGGACCAGGCGGCGCACTGTCGAAATCAGAGCGAGCATGGGCTAACCCTGCGCGACCGACACCCGATTACGACCGCTGTTCTTGGCCTGATAGAGCGCCGCGTCGGCGCGAGTGAGGGCGTCATCGATCGAGGTATCCTGACTGCGTAGCTCAGCGACCCCAATGCTAATCGTGACCCTGATGGCCGGACCCTTGGGTTGTTCGACAGGCGTCTGCTCGATAGTCGCCCGCAGACGCTCGGCAAAGATACGGGCCGCTGCTGGATCCGTATCGGGAAGGAGGATCACAAACTCCTCGCCGCCGATGCGCCCGATTTGATCGTTGATGCGGAGCACGGTGCGCATCAGCGTTGCGCACTGACGAAGAACCACATCGCCCTGACTGTGACCGAAGGTATCGTTGATCTGCTTGAAGTGGTCCAAGTCGAGCATCAGCAGGGCGGCCTGATGGCCGTCATGACGCTTCAGTCGAGCAAGTTCTTCCGCGAGGCGCGACATGAAATGGCGTCGGTTGGCCAGTCCGGTCAAATCATCCTTGGTTGCAAGCTCAACTAAGCTCGCTTCCAAACGCTTGCGTTCACTGATATCGGCGAACAAGCAGGCAAACTGACCTACCTGAGGACAATAGGCATGAACCCCAAAGGTCTTATCGAGCGTCTTGGTATAGTGCTCGAAGTTGCTGGGCATACCGGTCATCGCCACCTGAGCATAGGTTTCGATCCACACGGGTTCGATATCCGGCAACACCTCTCTGATGGTTCTACCGATCACCGCCGAGGCACTCAAGCCAGTGAGCCGCTCGAATGCGGGATTGACACCGACAAAGCGGTAATCAAACGGCTGTCCTCGATCGTCGAGAATCAGTTCGTGTAGCGCGAAACCCGTATCCATGGCGTTGAAGAGCTGTCTGAAGCGCGTTTCGCTTGCGCGCAACGCCGCTTCAGTCTGGCGCTGCACCGTCACGTCGCGGCCAACGGACTGCAACTCGACCAGCAGGCCGCGCTCATCCAAGATCGCCTGATCTGTCCATTGCACCCAACGAACCTCGCCGTCGGCCCGACGCACGCGGTGTTCGTAGATATTGATCGGATGTTGGGCGTTACACTCCGCTATTTTGGCGCCAACGAAGGGATGCTCACCCTCAGGCACCAGCCCTATGAAATCCTGACTCAGCAGGACGTCTCGCCCTTGCCCGAAATAGTCACAGTAGGCTTGATTGACGAACGTTAGGGTTCGATCGGGCAGGAATCGGCAAACGAGATCGGTCTGCCCCTCGACGATCGCACTATATCGGGCCTCACTGCGGTGGAGCTGTTGCACCTTTTCTTTGTGCTGGGTGATGTCTGTTAGGGTGCCGCTCCAGAGGACACCCCCATCGGGCTCGGGTCTTGGGACGGCCCGGCCGCGCACCCATTTGATGCGTCCACTCGGTGTCCGGATTCGGTGCTCATGGTCCCAAAGCGTCAGATTTCGAGTCGCCTGCCTGATGGAGGCTCGGTGTGCTGAACGATCTTCAGGCAGGATGCAACGGGTCAGTGCGTTGTGGTCGGCGTAAGCCTCTTCGACGGAAATTTCAAACAGCGTTTCAACAACAGCGCTGAGATAGCAGAACTGCCAGGCACCGTCGGCGTGGACCCGGAACTGGTACAACACGCAGGGGATAGCCTCCACCAGGGCTTCCAGTGACTTCAGTGAGGTTTGCGTCGCCTGCCCTGGCGCCGAGATATCACTGCACATGATTCAATCCTCTGGCATTGAACTGATCTATTCGGATACGTCTACAGACACGCCTGAAGCCATTCTTCGCCCCGCAGGCCAGTTGTGGGGTCGAGGTCGATGCCACCAAGCTTGCGTTGGAGCAATGCATTCGCAACTCCCGCCAACGTCTCCTCAAGTAACAACGTGAAGATCTCCTCGGGATGTTCGGCATCCATTCAGAGACGCGCCCTGCGTGGTCTCGGCGCCACCACCGGCGCTCTGAGCGCAAATGCCGTGCGAGACTTCCTCCGTGGTAGAGATCAAGCCGGAAAAATCGATCTTGATATCACCGCCCCTCCCGAACGAGGCGTCCCGCTTTCGCCCAAGTCCAAGGGCTCTTGCCATCAAACGGCGAGAACTCATCAGCAAGGCTGCTATGATGCGAGACCTGACCCCAAGAGTACGCGGTGATGCACTAGAGGCATGGGCGGGAGGATCATCGCCAGCTCGGATGTCACTCGGTCGCTGGAACAGGTCCGTGATCGATGGGATTTGAGATAGATGCGCGGGCGCCCCGTGATTGGCGGCGAGCGAAATCAAGTGGACGGCGGAAACGGGCGGGTTCCAGGGGTTGCTATCGGGCCGGTTCGTCGGCGAGGCCGATCTCTTGCCATAGGTCGAGAAAGTGCGGGGGCTCCAGGGCTGGGGCACACAAAAACCCCTGAAACTCGTCACAGCCGGCGTCCAGCAGGAATTGCCGCTGGGTGTCGTTCTCGACGCCCTCGGCGATCACCCGCAGATTGAGCGCACGCGCCAGATTGATCACGGCCGTGGCGATCGCGGCATCGCTGTCGTCGTCCGGGATGTCGCGCACGAAGGAGCGGTCGATCTTCAGTCGGTGGATCGGAAAGCGCTTCAAGTAGGCGAGGCTGGAATAGCCGGTCCCGAAATCGTCGATCGCGAGCCGCACCCCGAGACCGACCAGGGCGTCGAGCCGGCTCAAGGTGTCGTCGACATTCTGGATCAGGATCGACTCGGTGAGTTCCAGTTCCAGCCGGCCAGGCGGCAGGCTGCTGCTCGACAGGATTTGCGAGACGGACTCGATGAAATTCGCCTGTTGGAACTGGACCGCCGAGACGTTCACCGACATCGTCAGCGCGATGCCCTGGGCGTGCCACTGCTCGGCCTGATCGATGGCCTCGCGCAGGACCCAGTCACCGAGGGCGACGATGAAGCCGGTCTCCTCCGCGATGGGGATGAACTGGGCTGGCGACAGTTCACCCAGGGTCTCATCCTTCCAACGCAGCAAGGCCTCGGCGCCGATCATGAGGCCGGTGCGCAGATCGACCTGCGGCTGGTAGGCGAGACGGAAACGGTTTCGATTGAGCGCCTCGCGCATCGCGTGATCGATCTTCATGCGGGTGAGAAGACCGACGTTCATCTGTCGCTGATAGAACCGGAAGTCGCCGCGTCCGCGCTCCTTGACATGGTACATGGCACTGTCGGCGTTCTTGATCAGGTCGTCGAGGGTCTCGCCATCTTCCGGATAGAGCGCGATGCCGATACTAGCGGTCAGCGAGAACTTCATCTCGTCGATCTCGAAGGGCTGGGCCATGGCCTCCAGCAGCCGCCGCGCGGTCTGCTCCGCGCCAAAGCCGTCGGTCTGGTGCAGCAGCAGGACGAATTCATCACCTCCGAGGCGGGCGGTGGTGTCCACCTGACGCAGGCAGCGCTTGATGCGTTGCGCGACCTCGATCAAGACACGGTCGCCGAAGATGTGCCCCAGGGAGTCGTTGATCTGCTTGAAGCGATCGATGTCGATGAAGAGCACGGCGAAGGTGCCTCGCTCACGGCGGGCGAGTCCGATCGCGAACTCGATGCGCTCGGTGAGACGGATGCGGTTTGGCAAACCGGTCAAGGCGTCGGTATAGGCGAGTTGCTCGATGCGCTGACGCGCCGCCTCCGCCTCGGTCAGATCCTTGACGAAGCCGACATAGTGAAAAGGCGCCCCCTCGGCGTCCAAGACCCGGACCAGCGAGACCAGGCAGGGAAAGGAGGCACCATCCTTCTTGCGTTGCAGGATCTCCCCTTGCCAGAAGCCATCGCGGGCCAGTGTCTCCTCGATCTCCCGCTGGGGGTGATCGCCGAGCCAGCGATGGAGCGATTGGGTGAGGGTCTGTCCGCTGAGTTCGGAGGAGCGGCAGCCGGTCATGCGCTCGCAAGCCGGATTGACGGCCTCGATGCGAAACGCCGCGTCCGTCACGAAGATGGCATCGAGACTGGCCTCGAACACCTGGGCGGCGAGCTTGAGACCTTTTTCGTCGGCCAGTTGCTGTGTGATGTCGCGAAACGAGTAGACGCGGCCGATGGGATGACCACGCGCATACTGCGGCAGGGTCATCCGTTCCAAGACTTTCCCACCGCGCAGCATCAGAACGTCCGATGCCTCCAGCAGAGGGTCCTGGCAGATGGCTCTGATGCGCGCGGCATATTCGCCGGCATCGAGCACTTCATTCGCCAGCCAAGCATAGATTCCGGCATCATTGCGCTCGGTGAGGAGCGTCTCGGGCAGATTCCAGATCTCGGCGAAACGTTGATTGAAACCTCGGATCGTCCCGTCGAGATCGGTGACCAGGATGCCATCGGCGGTCGACTCCAGGGTCGCGCGCAACTCGGCGACCAGCTTTTCCAGTTCAGCCTCGACCGCGCGACGCTCGCTTTGGTTGGCGATGCCCACGAGATAGAAGGAGACGCCATTGCTACATTGCATCCGGCTGACCCGGCGCAGGACCGTCACCATGCTGTTGTCGTGACGTCGCAGCAAGGTCTCGGACAAGAGTGAGTCGGCTCGCCCGGCGGCCACGTCCTCCCAGAAAAAGACATCCTCCGGGGTGAAGGCCAGGTCGATCACGGGCCGACCGACGAAGTCTTCGCGCGACATCCCGAGCAGATCCTCGGCCACGCTGTTGGCGGCGACGATGCGTAGCTCGAGTGAATCAACCAGCCAGACCGCCTCGATCAAACCCTCGATCAGCACTTTCCAGAGGTCGATGCAGCCGGCGATGCCGGCATCGTCGGAGGTCGCGTCTTGGGTCGACGCCTTGCGTATCCGGCTCATCGCGCTCCTCGCGGTGAGCCCGGTTCGCGCGCGCGTTCGAAGAAATAGCACATCCGCTGGCGCGGAGAGAGATAGTCGAAGACGGCGCGCGGCAGTTGCATCGGCTTCAGGCTCTGGCGGATCCCGAGGTCGGGTTGGTCCTCGAGATCGATCACCAGGGCATCGTCGCGCGGTATCCGAGGGTCATGGATGAGTACTCGCGGCTTCAATGGACGCGACGAGTTGACGGAGACCACCAAGGCATGCCGATCATTGGTGAGCATGACCACCGAGCCGGGCGGATAGACCCCCATCATGCGGATGAAGGCGCTGAGGATGGCGGCGTCGAACTTCTTCTTGGAGTGGGCGAACATCAAGGACAACGCCTGGTGCGGTGTGATCGCCGCCACCGGGTTGGCCGGATTGCAGAGCATGTCGTAGTGGTTGACCAGCCCCACGATGCGAGCCCCAGGCGTCAGCGCCTCACCCTCTAACCGCCGGGGGAAGCCGCTCCCGTCGACATATTCGTGGTGCTGGGCGATGATCGCGGCAGCCTCGGCCCCCAGACCCATGCGCACCGCCAGTTCGACCCCATTGGCGACATGTTGTTGGAAGAGGTTGCGTTCGGCGGCACTGAAGCCCTCGTCGCGCCAGCGCAGGCGCTCCGGCAAGGCGATCTTGCCGATATCGTGCAGCAGGGCGCCGAGTCCGAGCTGATTGAGCGTCGCGGCATCCAGCCCGAGACTCTTGCCGAGCAGCAGCGAGATGAGGGTCACGTTGATCGCGTGCAGGGACGATTTTTCCCCGGCCTGCTCCGAGATCAGACGGATGAAGGAGTCGCCTTGATCGAGAAGCTTGTCGACCAGGGCACCGACCATCGTCTCGGCCCGCTCCCGCGCCGCCTCCGGCTGGCTCGTCGCGAGCTTGAGGATGTCGCGGAAGACGCGCGTGGCATCGGAGAAATCACGCTCGCAACGCTCCAGACTCAAGCGCTGGGCGAGCAGGGCCTGGCGGCGCTCATCGGCGAGCGAGGTGGCCGCCGGGGTGCTGTCGGCCGCCGAGGTGTCGGCGGTAGGCGTTTCCAGGTCGCTGCGTTCCGGTGACCAGCGCAGACGTTTCAGACCCAGGCTACGTATCGTCTCGATCTGAGCGTCCGAGACGATCTTGAAATTATTGAGGGCAAAGGGATGCCCGATCCACCCGAGATCAAGATAGATGTACATGCCGACGCGCAGTTCGTCGACATCGATGAATTGGGCCTGGGTATCGCTCACGTCACAAGTGCCTGGTGTTGGAGCCCTAAGGTGATTTCAGGATAAGGCGATTGCCGAAAAATCTCATCACAGCTAGCGCCGGATCGAGGTTTGCCTTCGGAGAGCATAGACATCATGGTTTGACCTGATTCAGATCTCTTGTCGAGTCCAGACATGCAGCCTGACTTTCTTAGCAAGAGCTGTTCCGAAATCCCCTTCGGAACGGCTCGTTGCAGGTCAAAACAGATCAGCCGGGCTCTGTGACCGCCGCTGCGACACGCAAGGCGGGCCTCGAGACAAGTCAGCGGGGATGAGCTTTGACAGAAATCGCCCACAGATCTGGTCGTGCCGCGATCCCGAGAATAGGCAGGCGCAGCGATGCCCATGGGCTAAGGAACTGTCCATCAACAACTTCCCCCCTTTCGCAAAAGGGGGCAAGGGGGGATTTCGAGCGGCATCGCTCGGATCGGGAAACAATTGATGGACACTTTCTAAGGGATGGCGCTGACAACCATCCTTTCTATCGAGACACTACCCAATTCCCTGTGGACGGCACCCTGCGCGGCCAGGCGCTGCGGCGTGCGACCGGCTCGGTGATCGCGCTGAAGGCGGTGCCCCCAGCGGCAGTTACAGTGCGGTCTGCGGCAGGGTCCCCTATCCGTAGTCGGGTTAGCGCAGCGTAACCCGACTTTCCAGCCGACAATAAAGGCCAGCACTCAGGTGGCCGCCAGGTCCAGCGCCTCGCGATGCACCAGTTCCCAGCCGCTGTAGAGCAGAACCAGTGCATTTAACCGCGCCTCACCCAGCGGGTCGCGCACGCGTGCATCCCCGGCATAACGCCTGAGCTGCGCGCGGGCCTCATCGAGCAGGCGCTCGCGTTGAGCCGGGCTGTCCTCCGCACGGCTGACGTACTTCAGCTCGATCAGATAGGCATGGCGCATATCGGGGAATTTGAAATAGAAGGGCGCCAGATACAGATCGACAAAGCCCCCGGCCTGCTCGGACTCTGAAAACACCCGAAAGTAAGGTGAGAGATTCAACCAGGCGAGCAGAAAGCCCTGAATCATCTTCTCCCCCGCCAGAAAATCCCGCACGCTCGCCTGCGCCGCGATCTGCTCAGCGAGATAGTCGAAGAAGGGCATCCAGTCGCCGCGATAGGCCATGTGGTTGAGCTTCTCGGCGATGTCGTAGGTGCTGGGTGAAAAGACACCGGCTTCCTGATAGCCGTCGCGCAGATAGCCATACATCAACTGACGCACCGTGCGATTCGGGATCTTCAGCAAGGGCCGGCCCTCGCACTCCCCGGCAAAGCTTAGCAGGCCCAGGTAATAGATGAGGGAGATGAAATTGTCCTGCCGCAACAAGCCTTCGGCCGGGAAGCTGGTCTGTACCTGTGCGGCCACCTCGCCGGATTCGATGATGGCGCGCAGACGGGAGAAATTGCCGTTCAGTCGAGGGAGCGTTTCGGGACGAGCGGAATCCGCCAGCCGCTCCCGATCGCTCAGACGCTGATCCACCTGCACCAGATGGCGCAGCTTGCCGTAGTCGATGCGCACGTTGTGGTCGATCAGCTCATCGGGCGGCAAACTGCGCTGCACCAGCGCGCGCAAGTAATAGAGCGCCATGTCGCTGTTGACGATGGGCTCTTGACGCAAGGGATGAAAGTGATAGTGGTTGTACCACTCATCAATCACCGCGCGATGAGCAGAGAATTCCTGCCCAAAGGCCGCGAATAGGGTTTCCAGCTCCGCATGAGTAAAACCGAGCAAGGCACTGAATTCCGGCTCCAGACTGATATTGGTTCCGATATTGAACCCGCTGGTCACATCATCGAGCGTAATGGGAGAGACGCCTGTGATAAACAATCGCGCCAGTCCGCTGCCAGTGCGCCCAGCGGCTTCTTTCAGGAGCGCGAAGAAGTCCCTAAAGAACCCGCTGCTGTGGGTCAGCTCCCGATAAGCCTCCCGCCCCGCGTTGACCAAAATGTTGTTGGCGAAGTTGTCGTATTCGTCGATGAACAGATACAGCGACAGCCCAAGTTCGCGCAATTCCCCAGCCAATCGCTCGATGCGTCGCGCGCCGGAGGGTTCATTCAACACCGCCGCGGAGATCTCGGGCGCAAGGCGTTCCTTATGGCGCTTGAAGAAATCGATGAGCAGAATACGAATATGCGCCTCGAACGACTCCTCGACCAAGGCCGGACTGGAGCGCACCGCCGAGAAATCGAAGCGCAGCGTCAGATACTGGCCCTTCTCCGGCGTCGGATGCGCGCTGATCCAGGTGTCCGCAAAGAGCGTATCGAAACGCTCCACCCAGTGCGCGTCGTAGTAGCACTCCATCACCGACTGCAACAGACTCTTGCCGAAACGTCGCGGCCGGATCAGAAACAGAAACTCCCCGGCCTGCTCCAACAGCGGAAGATAGGCGGTCTTATCGACAAAATAATGCCCGCGATCACGCAGCTTGATGAAATCCGCCACGCCATAGGGAATGCGCCAGGGTTGGTCGGTTGCGTTCATGCTCGCGGTGCTCCGTCTCGTCCCATGGGGTTCACTGCAGGATACCAATGCCCGTGGCTCGAAAACGGCTTTTCGATGAAGAAAATCGATCCTGGAACCGCACTCCTTTCATCCAAGTCCAATGGCTCTTGCCATCAAGCGACGAGCACTCATCAGCAACGCTGTTACAATACGAGACCTGACCCCAAGAGCTTGCAGACCGACGAGTCATCCCATCGGGATCGGGATCGGTATCGGACCGACGATAGCGACACCGATCCCGATACCGACGGCCTTGGATGGTCGGACGCTTCATCGAAATTTGACTCATCTGCAAGCATTTTGCGCCCTCAAGGATCCTACTTCGGTCCGGCGCCTAGAAACTGAGTTCAGCGGGCACGGTGCTCGGTCGCATCACCCGCCGCCAAGCAGGGCGTCCAGATCCAGCTCGATGGCGTCGAAGGGTGGAATACGGGCGCGGTCTCTGCCTTTAAGCGTCGCGATCGTGCGCCAGTCGCCTTCGCTGAGCATGTGGGCGACCAACATCCGCTCCTCGGGCCAGATCAGCCAGTAGTAAGGCACGCGATGGCGCTTGAGCAGCAGCGGCAGAACCTGGGTGTCTTTCTTCTCGTGCCCGGGCGAGACGATCTCGCAGACCCAATCCGGCGGTAGGTCGATGACGCCGTCGGGAAGTCGCGGCAGCCGCTCGCGGCGCCAGCCGGCGAGGTCGTGCGACGGGCACTCGTGGACCTCGTAGGCGACGCTGACCTCGGTCGCGAGCCACCAGCCGCCGCTGCCATCGCCCTGGTCGAAAGGACCGAGCGTGAATGCCGTGCGGTTCTGCGCGCGACCATGGGCAAACCGCGCCATTGGCCGACGCACGATCTCCCCGCCGATCAGTTCGACGCGCTCATCCGGGGACAAGAGCAAATCATCAAGGGTCTTGAGCTTCAGTGCCTCCATAGAGCGTCTCCGGCTATGGATTGATACTCCTCATATTCGCGCAACCGGCGCGGCGAATCCATCGGCCCGGGCGCGGCCAGATGAGATACACAGGGGATCGGGGGCTCTCAGCAACCAAAGGGTCACCATATTAGCCGCCCCCTCCCGAACGACGCGCCCCATTCTCGTCCAAGTCCTTGGGCTCTTGCCATCAAGCGACGAGCACTCATCAGCAACGCTGTTATAATGCGAGACCTGACCCCAAGAGTCTAACAAGTGTGAAGGATTCAACGAACAAGAGCAGCGCCGTTTCCTCGGAGCTCGGCACGCTGTGTCACACCGTCGTCCGTGCGGGAACTTTGATGGCCGCGGCCGGTACCGGGGCTTTTCGCGTCAAGGAAGAAATGAGCAGGGTTGGGCGCGCCCTGGGGCTGGACGGGGTCCATGCCGAGGTGACGCTCAATACGGTGATTGCGACCTGTGTCCAAGGCGAGCTTAGCCACACCTTGGTCGGAACGATCCCCTCCATCAGCGTCAATGCGGGGCGCATCGCCGCGCTGGAGACCCTGGCATTGCATGCACCGGCGGGTGTGACCCACGCCCAGGTCAATCGCCAGCTCGATGCGATCGAACGCGAAGCCCCGCGCTATGGGCCGGCGATGACGACGCTGGCGGCAATGCTGGCCTGCGCCGCCTTCTGCTTCCTCAACAATGGCGGCTGGGTCGAATGTGTCGGGGCGGCGGCCGGCTGAGTATTCCGGCCGAATCCGGACACCTATTCCGATCCAAACCGGACACCAATCCGACGTCAAAGCGGACAGCATTCCGAGCTGAAAGCGGACACTGATCCGAC
>NZ_JAAIJR010000135.1 GCF_010915725.1 Thiorhodococcus mannitoliphagus | reverse complement strand
CGTCCAGGCTTCAGGGGCGAACGGCTTCCCGGGCTCTCTTCATAAACTCCGTTTATCACTCCTCCTTATCAATCCCTGAGAACAGAACATACAAGGGGCGAATTCATTCGCCCGCTCGCCAGTGCCAAGGGCGTCTAAAGTCGCCCCGAGTTTTTTCAGACGGCCTCAAAGACCTGGTAGATCCGCGACTCTCTGCAGGCACGGCGATGCGATGCAGGTCAGCAGGATGGGCAAAGCGCCTGATTCGACCCTGAGATCGAGCGCCAGTGCCGTGGCTGCCGGCTCGAGCATTGCCATGAGGTGCTCATGGAGGCCTCCAGCCGGCGGGCCGCTTGGGCTATCAGCGCGGTTTCGGTGCGCCGTGCGTGCCGCCTTGCGCGTAAATGTCTCCACGCCCCTGGGATCGTCCATGGCGCTTTCCGCTCTGGCGGACCTCGTCGTTGGATGCCAGACGGCGGATGTGCCGCTCCGCGCGGTCGAGTTTGCTGCCCAGGAGCCGTTGCGACTTCCGCGCTGGATGGCGCTCATCGCGCAGGCTACGTGCGAGATCGCGGATCTCGCGCTGTTCCGTCCGCAAGATATCAGCCTCGCGTCGCGTCAATGCGCCAGAGTCGACGCCTCGGTCGATTGCCGTCTGCTGTCTGTCGAGGCGCTCGCGGAGGCTGTCGCCGTGCGGTTTCGCCTGCGCGGGCAAGGCGATGATCAGGGCGAGGGTCGAGGCCAAGAGTGCTGTCGTGGAAGCCTTCATGTTGCGTTCTCCGGTGTGTTTTCAGTGAGTGCGAGGACGAAGATACGCGCCTGAGGCTGAACGCTGTCTGAACGCGGCGGAGCTTAGAGGGTGTCCATCAATTGTTTCCCGATGCGAGCGATGCCGCCCGAAATCCCCCCTAGCCCCCCTTTGCCAAAGGGGGGGAAGTTGTTGATGGACGCTTTCTTAGAGGGTGTCCATCAATTGTTTCCCGATGCGAGCGATGCCGCCCGAAATCCCCCCTAGCCCCCCTTTGCGAAAGGGGGGAAGTTGTTGATGGACGCTTTCTTAGGTGGTGTCGCGGGATGAAGGGCTGGTCGCGCCCGAGGTGTAGCTGATGATGGCGGGCGGTGGCTGCGGCATCCACCAGGCGGCGAGCAGGATGAGTACGACGCCGACGATGGAGATCCAGTACCAGCCGGCGAGCTGGGTGGGGCCGTACTTGTAAACCGAGCCGGCGCTGAGCATGAGCTGCCCCTTGTTGGACAGGATCCAGCTGACGCCGACCTGGGGCTGGAACTCGGCGCTGTCTGCCGCCATTGGCTGGCCCAAGGGGGTCGGCGCGCCGGCCTGCTCGGAGAGGTCGAGCCATTGGAGGCCCAGATCCCCGCCGATCCAGAGGCGATCGGCCCCGCCGATGCCGTCGCCTGGCGCAAAGTACATCGCGAGGATGCGTTTGCCGGCGAGTTCTGGGTGCAGTGTTTGCCACCGCTCGCCCGGCTGGGTCTGCCAGAAGAGACCCTGGTCGGTGCCCGCAAGCAGGAGTCCCCCCTTGGTCGTCGTCAGGCTAAAGACGTTGACGCCCTTGGGTAGGCCCAGGCTATTTGGCTGCCAAGGTTGATCTACTCCGCTGCCTGGCGTCGAGAGCACGCCGTCGCCCACGGTGCCGGCGTGGATCCATTCGCCAGTCTCGCCCGATTGTTTGAGCAGACTGTAGATGTTGGCCGCAGGCCCGGGTGTCTGCCAACGACCCTTCGCGAGCAGGCGCACGCCGCTCGGCGTTCCCGCGATCAGCCCCTTGCTCGTTTGGGTCAGGCTGGAGATCCGTCCTTCGAGCGGGGGTGCGCCGACCGGGGCATTGTAGAGGCCGTTCGCCGTTCCGATGGGGGAGCGGCCCGGCGCGCCGAGGATGGCCATCACGGGATTCTCCCCGAGGTAGATGCGCTCCTGCGTCCAGATCCCGCCGTGCAGGCGCCAGATCTCCCCGGTTTGAGTGCCGGCCAGCACATCATCGTCGATGGCCTGGAGCACAGTGACGTGGCTCGCGCGCGGCGGGTCGTTCGGGATCAGATGGGTGCCGCCCGGGAGAAAGGGGCCGGCGATCGCGAGGATGATGCCGAGGAGGGTCAGAGAGATCGCAACAGTCTTACTTTTCTTCATGGTGTCCCTGTCGTTGAAAGAGTCGGTGGCTTGACCTGGCCCGCGCCGGTCACTCGAATGTTAACCCGTTAAGGCCGATCGCGAGACGCGGTGCGGCTTACACCATGGTTGTCGCCTGCGGCGCTGCATCGGAGCACTGCATCGGAGAACACTTGGACTCAGAGCATCTCGAGGAGATCCCGCCAATGTCCGAGGCATGTGCGCGCCTGTTGGGATGCATGGCTAGGAGGGGCCAGGGTGTTGATCATCGGCCCTGGTCGGTTGCGTCGGCACCGCGCAGCCTTGAGGTCCCGCCGACCACAGGCTTGGGCCAAACGACGGTCGAGGCCGGGAACACGCGAGGAGCCGGTCCATCCTGAGTCGGACAGGCTCCGAGAATCCTTGAGGGCGCAAAATGCTTGCAGGTGAGTCAAATTTCGATGAAGCGTCCGACCATCCAAGGCTGTCGGAATCGGAATCGGGATCGAACCGACGATAGCGATCCCGATTCCGATCCCGATGGCATGACTCGTCGGTCTGAGGCGAAGCCTCGCTCGTGATGGCTACTGGAAGTGATGGACGTAGCGCAGGTTGACTCTGGAGCCTTCGGTCCGGTTTTCGGCCCAGGTTTCCCAGTAGACATTGGCGAAGAGATGGTCGTGCTTCGAGAGGTGGTAGACCATGCCGGGGCCGATGCCGAGGACCTGCTCCTTGGTGTCGGACAGGTCATGGCCGTCGAGCTTGTTCTCGGTGATCTGCTTCAAGTAGTAGCCGTTGATGCCGATCCGCAGCCGATTCGGCAGCACCTCGTAGGCGCTCGCGAAATTGAGGTGAATGGCCTGGCCAGCTTGCGAGTCCTTCGCTTCGAGCGGGCTGTAGGGATCGGAATTCTCGGCATTCCAGAGATAGTGCAGGCGCCAGGACAGCGTCCATTTAGGTGCCAGGAAGGCCGTCGCCGCCCAGTAGGGATTGAAGGAGAAGACGTTGCTGCCGGGATTGATCGCGTCGTTATCGTTATAGGACCCGGTCGGCAGCAGCATCTGGAATTCGACCCGTTGGACCAGCTTGGGTCCGTTTGCGCCCATGATGGGATCCCATTGCAGATAGGGGCCAACCAGCAGGTCGCCGAGGTTGCCGCTGTTGGTGGAGAGCGCCAGGTTGTCTTCAGGGGTCAGGTCGAAGCCGACGACGGGCAGCATGACATTCATGCCCCACTTGCCGCCAAAGGCCAACTCTTGGTCCGATTGATAGACCAACTGGGTCAAGCTGATGTTGGCGTCCAGTTGCGCCTTTTCCAGTCCGTTCGGCGTGGGCAGGCGCAGGTCGTTGTTGTCGCCATCCTTGAGCCTGCCGTTGCGATAGAACTGGAAATACTGCTGCACATACCAGCCGGGGCCGGCTGGCGGAGCGCCGTCGAGGAAGCTGGTGAAGCCGAGGTTGACCGCCGGGAGGTCGTAGGCGGACGCCGCTTGGCCGACGACGAGAGCTGCGGTTGCGGCGAGTGTTTTCAGTGGGATGCGTCTCATGATGGCGCCTTTTCTTGTTCACGAATGGGGACCGCGCGCAAACGTAGCACAGTCGTCACCTTCACAAGGCGATCGAGGCTTGCGAAGTCTTGATCGGGATCAGTGATCCGGTTTTGTGCTGGCGGATGCCTTCGAACTGCCGTGAAGCCCGATGAGGTCCGAAAATCATTGGGGTCATGAATTTGTAACCCTGAGGATGTTTTGCACGCTGACTCAAGCCCGATTGACATGCATCAGCGCAAATTTTTGAGCGAGGGTCTTAAATACGCAGGGTTCGCAGAGGCGGGCCCATGTTCCAGCGAGGCATCTGGCTTTCAGGTTTGACTCGCTCGGGCTCGATAGCTGGCAGAGGTGCGTTGTTTGCGGTTTCTGGCTTGGGGCTCTGCGCACTGCCTCGCTGCTCCCTCCGAGCTGTTCTTGCAGTCCGATGCGCGTGCCGCGCTTTCGGGGCTTGCCGTCGTTTTAACAAGCCAAGGAGCGCTCATGCTCGCTGCACTGATTCTGCTGCTCTTGCCACCCGTTGCGATGATTCTGTGGCGTTTCTTGAAGGGTCCGGATGCCCCTAACCGCATCTTGGCGCTCGATACGCTCAGCGTGCTCTTCATCTCCTTGCTGGCCCTGCTGGCGATCTACGAAGGGCGCAGCATCTATCTCGACGTCGCTTTCGTCTTCGCGCTGGTCGGCTTCGCGGGGGTCGTACTCTTTGGTCGCTTCCTCGAGAAGGAGGTCTGAATGGATCTCTTGGGCTATACGCTGATGCTGGGCGGCGTCTTCTTCTTTTGGGTGAGTGGGCTGGGTCTGATCCGGATGCCGGACGTCTTCACCCGCATGCATGCGGGTGCCAAGGCGACGACCATGGGCTCTCTGCTGGTCCTGGTCGGTGCTGCCTGCGTGGTGCCGGAGTGGGCGCCGCGGCTGCTCTTGCTCGCCCTCTTTATTCTGCTCACCAACCCCCTCAGTTCCTCGGTGCTGGCGCGCGCGGCCCATCGCAGCGGGACGCTGGGCGCGCGGCTGGTCCAGGATGCCTATGCAGGTCGCAAGAGCACTGCGGTGAGCCCGCCGCAAGAAGAGGGCGCAGAGGCTCAGGAGGCGCAGTCGTGACCGGGTTGCTTGCACTGCTGCTCTTCGCCTGGATGATCGCGGGGGCCTGGATCGCCATTACGCAGGACGATCTCCTACAGTCCGTGGTTGGCCTGTCACTGGTCAGCCTGGGGGCGGTCGGGCAGTTCTTTCTCCTGCAGGCCCCAGACGTGGCCTTGACCGAGGCGGCGATCGGCGTGGCCGCCGGCAGCTTCGTGCTGCTCATGGGGGTGCGCCAGCTCGGCCGAGACGAAGACAAGGAGCTGAAATGACCGCCGTTCCCTTACGCAAGAGGGTCAGAGTCAAGACGCTGCTGCTCGTCCTGCTGTGCGGCTGGCTGTTTGCGGCGCACCTAGGCGTCCTGCTGCAGTACGGCCTGGACGGCCAGTCCGCGAGTGTCGGTGATGCCTTGCTCGCGCGTAACGCCGAGACGGCCTCGGCCAACGCCGTGACCTCCGTGGTGGTCAGCTACCGCGGCTTCGATACCCTGGGCGAGGTCACCGTGCTCTTTCTCGCCGCAACCGGCATCGGTCTCTTCTTCGGCGGCCATGGGCGCGCCGAGTCGCACCGGCCTGAGCCGCCAATGAGTCCGCCGAACGAGATGATGGTGACCGGAGTCCGTCTCCTCTTCCCCGTCTTGATTCTCTTGGGTGTCTATGTCGTGCTCCATGGCCACCTTTCGCCCGGCGGTGGGTTTCAAGGCGGCGTCATCATCGCAACCGCCTTCTTCTTGCGCATGCTGGCGGATCCCGCCTTCCGTCTCCGTCACGCCCGCATCGGTCTGCTCGAGTCGCTTTCGGGCAGCGGCTTCGTGCTCATGGGGCTCTTGGGGCTGAGCCTGGCCGGGACGGCGACCTTTCTCGGTAACTTTCTACCGCATCCGGTCACGGAGATGGGACGGTTGCTGAGCGCGGGCGTGATTCCGATCATCTACGCTCTGGTTGGGGTCAAGGTCGGCGCCGAGGTCGCGGCCATCTTTGGGGACATGCTGGAGCGGCGCGGTCAGCAGTCACCCGGTCTACTCGGAGACGAGTCAGACACCTAGGTTTTTTTTGCGGTCAGGCAGCCGCTGGACGCTGGCGGCTGCAAGTTGGACGCTCTCGTTGTATGAGGAGTTGTAGGCGATGTTGGCCTTCCTGGATGACCCCAAGGTTCTCCACGGCATCTATGCCCTGGGGGCACTGACGCTCTTCTTTATTGGCCTCTACGGCCTGCTGGCCAAGCGCCATCTGCTGAAAATGCTGATCAGCATCGCGGTGATGGAGCTGTCGGTCTATCTGCTCTTCATCGGGCTCGCGACCTCGCCGGGCGAGACGGCGCCCATCCTGTCCGATGGCCTCACGGCCTTCACTGACATGGCCGATCCCGTGCCCCAGGCGCTGACGCTGACGGCCATCGTCATCGGTCTCGCGGTGCTTGGCCTCGGGGTGAGCCTCGCCATCCAATACCACCGCCTGACCGGCAAGGTCGATGTCGCCAGCATGACCGAGCTGAAGGAACTCTGATGACCCTGCCGCTCACGCCTGTCTGGTTCGTCGCGCTCCCGCTGCTGCTGGCCTTCGCCTCGCCGCTGTGGGTTCGGCTGCGGCTGCTGATGCCCCTCTTGGTCGGCACGCCTGCTGCGCTCCTCTTATTGGCCTTCGTGCTCCTGCCTGAGGTGCGCACTGCGCCCCTGCTGGAGACCATCGTCATCGCCCCGCCTCTGGGGATCCACCTCCAGCTCGACAGTGCGTCTTGGATTCTGGTCGCGCTCATCAGCTTCGCTGGGCTCCTGACGAACGCCTTCATCTGGCTGGCGGACGGCGAGCCCTATCTGCGCGATCGCCGGGCCTTCGTGTTTCTGCTGCTCCTGATCGCCGGATGCAACGGCATGGTGCTGACGGGCGATCTCTTCAATCTCTACGTCTTCCTCGAGATCGCCGGGGTCAGCGCCTATGCACTGAGCGCCCTGCGGCGGGATGCCTCGGCGCTGGAGGCCGGTCTCAAGTACCTCATCATCGGCTCGGTCGCGGCGGTCTTCTTCCTGTTCTCGGTGGTGCTGGTCTACTTGCAGACCGGTCAGCTCAACCTGGCCGCCATTGCCGTCGGCTTCGGCGAGATTCCGGGTCCGATGCAGATCCTCATCGGTCTCTTGATGCTGGTGGGGCTGGGCATCAAGGCCGAGCTCTTTCCCTTCAACTTCTGGGTCCCCGACATCTATCAAGGCAGTCATCCGGCGGTGGCCGGTCTCTACTCGGGTCTCCTGGTGAAGGTCTTCCTCTTCGTGCTCTTCCATCTGGTCTTTCTGCTGCTGGCGGATCCTAAAGTGGTGGGCATCTGGCTCATGGGGCTGGGTGCGGCCACCATGCTGATCGCCGAGGTCGTAGCGCTCCGTCAGGAGGACCTGAGGCGCATGCTGGCCTATTCGTCCCTCGGGCAGATCGGCCTCATCACCTTGGCGCTCGGCTTCGGGGTTGAGGCAACCACGGCCGGCGGGCTCTTTCACATGGTCAACCACACGCTGGTCAAGTTGCTGCTCTTCCTGACCGCCGCGGTCTTGCTGCGCAGCTTCGTTTCGGCACAGCTCGCGGACTTGGCCGGGGCCGGACGCGCCAGACCACTGGCGGCGGCGCTTTTCGTCTTGGGTGCGCTCGCGGTCATGGGGCTGCCGCCCCTGAGCGGCTTCGCGAGCAAGCTTTGGATCCTCAAGGGCTTTGCGGAGGCGGGGGTCTTCTGGCCGGTCGCGCTCATTCTCTTGGCTGCACTCATCGAGGCCGGCTACTACTTCCGCTGGATCAAGGTGCTCTATGACCCGAGCGTGCAGCTCCAGGCCGTGCATCCGGTTGGGCGCTTGGCCTATGCGCCCATGGCGGTCGCTGCCGGGCTCATCATCCTGCTCGGGGTGGCGCCCTTCCTGGTTGACGCCCTCTTTAGCGAGGGGGCTCAGGCCTTGCTCGACCGTGGGGCGACTTTGACTGCCGTACTGGGGGCTGGGTCATGAGCTGGATGCTGAGACTGCTGTTTCTCGCCGTGTCACTCAGCCCTGCCGCCCTGCTGATGGCCTGGGATGCGGATCTGAGCTGGCCCCTGATCGAGGGGGTGCGGCTTAGCCTGACGCTCACGCCGCTGGCGGGATTCTTCTTGGTGCTCCTGGCACTGGTCGCGCCCCTGATTGCCCTGCCGATGCTGCGCCGACCCAGCGACGTGCCGTCGCTGGTCCTCTTTGTCCTGCTGTTGATCGGCATGCAGCTCCTGCTGCTCGCGGGCGACTTCGTGAGCTTTTTCATCGGCTGGGAGGTGATGACCTGGAGCAGCTATCTGCTCCTGTTGCGTTCGCCGCGCACGGATATGGTGACCTCACAGTCCTACATCCTCTTCAACCTGGCCTCGGCCTTTCTCCTCTTGGCCGGGATCCTGGTCTTCTACAGCGTGACGGGCGACTTCCTCATCCGGGCGGCCACAGAGGTCAGTCGGCCGCAGGCGCTGAGTTTGGTGGTCCTCTTCGGGCTTGCCTTTCTCATCAAGGCAGGGACGCTGCCGCTGCATATCTGGATCCCGCGCAGCTACGATCAGGCGCCGGACCTCTTCAGCGCCTTCCTCTCTGGCTCCATCTCCAAGATGGGCGTCTATGGTCTCATTCTGCTGCTGACCCTCTTCCCGGACGCGCTGACGGGGTTTGCGGGCCGTTTCCTGAACGGCCCGGCGGTCGGCTACCTCTTGGCCTGGGTGGGTGTCATCACCTCGATCGTCGCCACCTTCAAGGCGATCTCGCAGGAGGACATGAAGCGTCTGCTGGCCTATTCCTCCATTGCGCAGGTCGGTTACATCACCACCGCGATCGGTGTCGGCAGCTCGCTCGCCTTGGCCGGTGCGCTCTATCTCGCGCTGGTGCATACCTTGGTCAAGGTGCTGCTTTTCATCAGCGTGGCAGGGATTGTGCTGCAGACCGGACAGCGTCGTTTCAACGACCTGGGGCGGCTGATCGAGCGCATGCCCATCTCCTTCTTCGGCGTGCTGATCGGCATCATCGGGCTGGCCGGCATGCCGCCGTTGCCGGGCTTCGCCGCTAAGTATCTGGTCTTCGTCTCCTTGGTCGATGCCCGTTGGTTGCTGCTGCTGGCGGCCATGATCCTGGCTAGCACGGCGGCCTTCATCTACTGCTACAAGCTGGTCTATGCGCCTTTCCTCGGTCACGCGAATTCGCCGGAAGCGCGCGAGGCACGCGAGGCGCCTTGGCCCTACCTGGTGCCCCAGGTGATCCTCATGGGTCTGCTGGTTCTCTTCGGGCTTTTCCCTGGGCTCGCCATCGATGTCCTGATCGATCCGGTGCTGGTCGGTCTGCAGATGGCGCCGATCGGGTCCGAATCCTGGGCCAAGCTCAGCACGGCCTACGGCGGCTACGACGGCGTCGTTCTCATGCTGGTTTTCGGCACGGCCTTCGCGCTGGTGACCGGGCTCTTCCTCTTGCTGCGCGGACGCATGCGCCGCGCCGGCAGCCCCCACGATCTGAGTTTTGCGGGTGAGGTCCCAACCGCCGAGACACCCTTGCACTATGGTGCCGGCATGGGTCGGGAGCTGCGCCGCATCCCGCTGGTCGGCTGGATCCTGCGCCAAGGGACTCAGGGTTTCTATCTTGGCCTGGCGGGGCAGATGCGTGCCGCGGCGGCATTGCTGGGAACCCTCTATGTGGGCCGGCCCCAGACCTGGATCCTGATTGCCGTGGTGGTCTTTGCTCTGAGTCTCGCCGTTCAGGCGATGATGGGAGGCCTCTGATGCACGCCGTTGTCGATTCGCTGGCCATGATCGCGGTCAGCTACGTGATGGGCTTCCTCTTCTATGGTTTCTATCGCCAGCTCAACGCCCGGGTCCAGCGTCGCTGGGGGCCGAGCATCTGGCAGAACTTCTTCGACAATATGAAGTTCTTCTTCAAGTCGGAAACCCTCACGCACGGCCCCATGTTCTTCTTTGGTCCCATGATCATCATGGCTGGGGCCTTCACGACGGTGCTCTTCGTCCCCTTCCTCAAGGACTCGGATTGGCTGCAGGGCTTCTCTCAGTACGGCAACCTCATTCTCATCATCTACTTGCTGGTGGTTGGCCCCCTGGGGAATGCGCTGGCCGTGGGCTCGAGCGGCAATCCCTTCGGTGTCATGGGCGTGACCCGGGGGCTGACCCGGCTCATGGGGCTCGAGGTGCCTTTCTTCCTGGGGCTCGCCTTGGTGATGCTGCAGCATGAGACGACCTCGGTGCACGCCATCATGGCGGCGCAGGACGGCCTGGCAAACTGGGGGCTGGTGACCAACCCCATTGCCTTTTGCGTCATCCTGCTGCCCTTCATCGCCAGTCAGAACGGCTCGCCCTTCGACGTGGTCGGGGCGCCGGTGGAGGTCTATGCCGGACCGCGCGTGGAGTTCGGCGGCCGGCTGCTCGGCGTGCTCATGACCCAGAATATGATGATGTCGATCGCCAAGCTGGTGCTGGTGGTCGACCTCTTCATGGGCGGTGCCACCAACATCCTGGTCCTGATCGGCAAGGCCTTCGCCCTCTTCCTGCTGACCACGGTGGTCAGCATGGTCTTTCCGCGGCTCAAGACCGAGCAGGCGGTGGACTTCTTCTGGAAAGTGCCGCTGGGGCTCGGTGTCCTGGCTGTGATCCTGACCGTCTGGCTACCCTCCTGGAGCGCGTGATGTACCACAAGACCCAATGCGAAGGCTTCCAATGCGAGCAGGCCATGCTCGAAGTTCCGGATGGGGTCGAGGCTGTCCGCGAGGGCGTGCTCGACCGGCTGATCGCCTGGATGCGCCAGAAGAGCCTCTTCGTCCTCGCCTACGGCACCGGCTGCGGCGCCATCGAGATGCGCCCGCTCATGACCAGCCGTTTCGACGCCGAGCGCTTTGGCGTCATCGGCGCGGCGACACCGCGCCAGGCAGACGTGCTCATCATCAGCGGTTATCTGGCGCTCAAGACGCTGCGCCGGGTGATTCGCAGCTATGAGCAGATGCAGGAGCCCAAGTACGTCATCGCGCTCGGCAGCTGCACCATCAACGGCGGTATGTACTGGGACTCCTACAACACCGTGAAGCAGGTGGACCGCTACATCCCGGTCGATATCTATATCAACGGCTGCATGCCCAGGCCCGAGGCCCTGATCGAGGGCTTCGTCGCGCTGCAAGCGCGCATCAAGAACGGCGAGAAGGGCGGCTATCACCACTACCGGGAGAACATCGACTGGTACAAGGCCAACCAGCGCAAGGTGCTGGGCGATCAGGTGCCGCCGGCCTACACCTACGATTGGTATCACGCCGGGGATGTCGCCTGATGCTGGACGCCCTTCTGCCCAAGCTAGCGGGCTTCGAGATTCTGGAGCAGCGCCAACGGCGCCCGGATCAGGCTTTCGTGCGCGTGCCCAAGGCTCAGCTCTTCTCATTGCTCGGCCAGCTTCAACGCCAGCACGCTTTCCCGACCCTGACGACCATCGCTTGCACGGACTGGATGGAGGAGGGCGTCTTCTGCCTGACCTATGTTCTGGAGACGGCCGAGCGCGACCGTTCGCTCGGCGTGCAGGTCCAGATCGGCCGTGACGGCGAGGGCATCGCGACCGCCATTCCGCTGTGGCCCCAGGCGGAGATCTTCGAGCGCGAGCTGCACGAGATGTTCGGCATCCCAGTCGAGGGTCATCCCAGTCTGGTCGACTTCATGCTCGAGGGCTGGACCGACATCCCGCCGATGCGGCGCGAGTTCGATACCCTCGAGTTCGTCGAAACGCACTATGAAATGCGCTCCGGCCGCGAGGACAATCAGGACGTGCGCGAGGCCATTCGCAAGCGCAAGGAGGCCAAGAAGGCCGAGAAGGCTGCGCTGGCCGAGAAAGCCACACTGGCAGAGAAGACGACGCCCACGGCCGCGAAGCCGGAGCCAGGGGAGGGCGGCGCATGAGCGACACCATCAAGATCTTCCATGGTCCGCAGCATCCGGGCGTCACCGGCAACATGAGCATGGAGCTGGACCTGGACGGCGAGACCATCGTCAAGGCCGTGACCCATGTCGGCTATCTGCACCGCGGCTTCGAGAAGCTGATCGAGCGTCGCACCGTCATCCAGGCCTTCACCATCGTCTGCCGCATCTGCGTGCCCGAGCCCGATCCCAACGAGGAGAACTTCGCGCGCGGTGTCGAAGAGCTGATGGGGCTCGAGGTCAGCGAGCGCGCCCAGTACATTCGCGTCATGATCCTGGAGCTGGCGCGCCTGCAGGCCCATCTGCTCTGGCTGGCTGGCCAGGGCGGCTCCATCGGTCACGAGATCGTCCCCCAGTGGGCGGTCGGCGAGCGCGACTACATCCTGGATCTCTTCGAGGCCATCACCGGCGGGCGCGTCTATCACATGTACATCTATCCGGGCGGCGTGAAGCGCGACCTCCCGGAGGATCTGCCGGAGCATTTGACCCAGCTGCTGGATACGCTCGAGGGCCGTCTGCCGGAGTACGACCGTATCTTCTTCGACAATGCCGCCGTCAAGAAACGCCTGCGGGGCGTGGGCGTTGTCGACGCCGATGCGTGCATCCGCAACGGCTACGCTGGCCCCGTGATCCGCGCCTGCGGTATCCCTCGCGATGTTCGGAGAGATGCCCCTTACCTGGTCTACGATCGGCTCGACTTCGACATTCCGACCCAGACCGCCGGTGACGCCTATGCGCGCGCCCTGGTGCGGCGTGCCGAGATGGACCAGAGCATCCGCATCCTACGCCAGGTGCTCGCGCAGCTGCCGGAGGGGCCCATCCAGTGCAAGCTGCCGAAGCACCGCAACCTCAAGGTGCCCAAGGGCGAGACCTTCGTGCAGTCCGAATCTGCGCGCGGCGCCTTCGGCTATTTCATGGCTGGGGACGGGACCCCCTTCCTGCGGCGCCTGCAGGTGCGCGGGCCGTCCATCGTCCATGCCTTCACCCTGCTCGAGCGGCTCCTGGAAGGCGCCCAGCTCGCGGACGTCGCGCTCATCATGAATTCGCTGGGCATCTGCCCGCCGGAGATCGAGCGATGAGCCTCGCTTCCAGGGTGCGAAGCTCCGCCGCCACCGGTTGGCGTCGCTCCAACGTAGGGTGGACGAGCGAGAGCGAAGTCCACCGAGTCTTGCTCCGGCTCCGGCTCCAGCTCCGGCTCCGGTGGACTGCGCTGCGCTTGTCCACCCTAGGATTTTCCCCCACCCCCAACCGCCCCGCGGAGGCCTAATCATGGCTTGGAATCTCGATGTCAAGGGTGTCGTCCACCCCTTCAGTGCCCTCAAACAGGGCTTCAAGCAGCCTCACACGCTCAGCTATCCGGTCGACCGTCGCCCGGAGGTGAACGGCTACCGCGGCTTTCACGTCAATACCCTGAGCACCTGCGTCGGTTGCGGAAACTGCCAGGACATCTGCATGAACGAGGCGATCGACATGGTCGAGCCGCTGTCGCAGGAGGGCATGAACCCCAAGAACGCGAGCGGCCTGATCCCGCGCATCGACTATGGCCGCTGCTGCTGGTGTGGGCTCTGCGCGGATGTGTGCGGTCCGGACTCGCTGCGGCTGGATGGCGACTACGTCTATGTCAGCGCCGATGCGGACAGCTTCCTTTATATGCCGAAGGACCAGTCGGAGCGCTGAGGTTTCGCGGTGGGGGGCTGGCGCAGCCCAGTCCGCCAGCACCATCGGTGGATTTCGCGAGACGCATCCGTCCTATGATCCGCCCCACCATAGGCATGTACCATACTGCCAACTGCCAACTGCCAACTGCCAACTGCCAACTGCCAACTGCCAACTGCCAACTGCCAACTGCCAACTGCCAACTGCCAACTGCCAACTGCCAACTGGAACCTCCAATGCCGCACCGGCTTCAATTAGGCCTGATTCTCTTCATCGTCTGGCTCGGACTCACCAACAGCCTGGATCCACAGGAGTTGGTCGCCGGTCTGCTGGTCTCGGCGGCCGTTGTCTGGTTGGCTGTTCCGGCTCGACCAGCGGGCGCGTCAGACCGGTCGTGGCGGCTACTCCCCTTGCTGGCCTACCTGCCCGTCTTCCTAAAGAATCTGTTTCTGTCGAATATCGACGTCGCCAGGCGCGTGCTTAGCCCCAGCCTGCCGATCAACCCCGGCATCGTGCGGGTCAAGACCCAGCTGAAGGAGCCCTATCAGCGCCTCATCCTGGCCAACAGCATCACGCTGACGCCCGGCACGGTGACGCTGGAGATGGAAGGCGAGGACATGTACGTCCACTGGATCGACGTCAAGGAAACCGACCCGGAGCGCGCCGGGGCGGCGATCAAGGACGAGATGGAAAAGGCGATCGCGCGGATCTAGGCGATCGCTCGGAGCTAAGAAAGCGTCCATCAACAACTTCCCCCCTTTCGCAAAGGGGGGCTAGGGGGGATTTCGGGCGGCATCGCTCGC
>NZ_JAAIJR010000134.1 GCF_010915725.1 Thiorhodococcus mannitoliphagus | reverse complement strand
GCGTACGGCCTACTCGGCTTGCGTCACTCAAGGCGGTTTGGCACGGATTGCCTCGCAACGATCCCCGCGTGAGGTGACGTGGGACTGCCCGCCAGCGAGTTCGATGCGCAGTGGTCTAGACATGCATCAGAACGATCGATCATGAGTGCTTGATTGCAAGACCTGATCCCAACTCCGAGACTGTTCACGGAGCAGGCGACCGGTCTCTTGGAACTTGCGATCGGTCTCCTGAAAGCGACGCTCGGTCTCCTTCTGCGACGCAATCAATTCACCGAGCAGATCAAGAATCTCGGCATAGGTCGTGGCCATGCGCACTGTCCTCATCCGGGTCGTTGGCCGGAGTATAGCAGGGCCGCTTGAGGAGCCCGCACGGGTGTTCCGCCTGTTGGCTGGCAATGGACGCGAACCGGGGCGAGGGTGACACACCAAAGGGGGTGTCGGAAAATGTAACACCTTTGCTCGAAATGCGATCGGAGAAGGAGACACCATTGAACTGCGCAGCACCGCCAGCGGATGAAGCGACGCGAGTCTATCAAGAACAATGGGTTAGCCTTTGATTCTGGCCGTCATGCTGAGTTGGCCAATGCTGAGAGGGGCCGGGTTGCAACCTGGACCATGGGCGAGATCATGTGGCACCGCCGACAAACCAGGTGGCAAACAGAGAACAGAAAGGTCGCCCGACCGTCCGGGGAGTGTCTGGCCTACTTGAAACCCGCGGTCTTCGCGGGAGTTTGTAAAGCGGCGTCAGGATTTTTTGCGCTTCGGTATGGCTTTGAATTTAAAGCGGAAGTCGTGTGCAGCCTACTCGGCTTGCGTCACTCAAGGCGGTTTTTGGCACGGATTGCCTCGCAACGATCCCCGCGTGAGGTAACGTCGCAAAGCCCGCTAGCGAGTTCGATGCGCAGTGGTCTAGACATGCATCAGAACGATCGATCATGAGTGCTTGATTGCAAGACCTGACCCCAACTCTCCCACATCTCTTTGACCCCATCTCTTCGCGTGTCACCAACCCGGCATTCACCGGTGAGACCAAAAATGATGTGTATGTGCCAGGATTTGTAGAAACTATGCAGGGTCGCTCGGGTTATCCTCCGAGTTTTCTGACGACTCAAGCGGAGGAACAGCGATGAACACGCCATCTCAATCGACCCTGCCATCTGAAGATACGCCAGACTCGACCCGGCTGTACATGGCCATTGATATGGCCGAGAAGAGTTGGAAGCTGGTGTCGAGCGATGGCCAGGTGGAGGGGAACGGACAACCGCGGCTGTATCAGACCAGCGTCGAGGGCCATGACTACATCGGCGTCAGTGCGGCGCTGAAGTCGTAAATATCCGGGACGGGGTTGCAAACCCCGTCCCGCTTTGAGTGCTTTGAACCGAGGGTCCACCCATGTCCGACATCGACTTGGTGACGCCGTATCGCGACTACTTCAAAATCGTCATGGCGGATACCGACGAGCTCCGTGATCGGGTCTTCGCGCTGCGTTTCGAGGTGTACTGCCGTGAACTGGGTTGGGAGAGTCCAGAGGCCTTTGCCGACGGCCATGAAAAGGACGAATTCGACGACGACTCAGTCCACTGTCTGCTCATTCATCGCCAGTCAGGGCTCGATGCCGGGACCGTTCGACTGGTGAAGGCGCGCTCGGACGGCCGTGTTCCGTGCCTGCCGTTCGTTGGACATTATGACCCGGCACTCTTCACGTCCGACCAAAACCCCTTGATGATGCCGCTCGGAAGCACCGGAGAGATCTCCCGGCTGGCACTCCATGAGCAGTTTCGCCGCCGTCCTGGTGAGCAGGATTCCCCGGACGGCCATGGCGCCGAGTTGTTCCAGTGGACCCAGACAGAGCGCCGCCGCTTTCCGCACATCGCGCTCGGGCTCTATCTTGCGGCCGCCACGGTGGGTCTGTCTGAGGGGTTGACCGGCGTCTACGCGATGATGGAGCCACGGCTGGCGCGTCATCTGCATTTCGGCGGGATCTTCTTCCAGCAGGTCGGCGAGGCGATTGAATATCGGGGGGCGCGCGCGCCGTTCTACATCTCTCGTCTCATGCTCTTTCAGCATTTGAATTCACCGCTGCGTGGTCTTCTGGATGCCATCGCGGAGGATTTGTGCGTCTCGGTCTAGCGCTGCGTTGACCGAGTTCAATTTGGCCAGTGGCGATCCAACCTCTCAACCCCCAATGCTTCAACCCCAAGTGTGCGGCCCCGCGCCCTCCCTGCACTGAACAGGAGTCGCTTTTCCCGTCAGCGGACATGGTGGGACTTAGGGTCGTCCCCATCCTCGCCGGTGGTGGCACGCGCCTGCCCGTGCACGTCGGGGTCCTCAAGGCGTTGGAGGATCTGGGTGTCGTCACCGAGCACATCGTTGGGGTCTCGGGGGGAGCATCGTCGCGGATCTGCGGGCCGCCGGCTGGTCGACGGACGCGATGAAGGATCTCGCCAGTGGCGTCGATTTCAGGCAGTTCCGCGACTTCAGCCTTTACCAACTATTTTTCCATGGCGGCCTCTCCTCCGGTGACGGCTTCGAACGCTGGATGGACGAGCGGCTGGAGGGCGCCTGCTTCGAGGATCTGCGCCTGGATCTACACGTCATCGCCACCGATGTGCGTACCGGCGCGCCCGTGATCTTCGACCGTGCCAGCCATCCTCGGATGCCCGTCTCCCAGTCGATCCGCTACTCGATAGGCATCCCGCTCCTGTTCGCTTACCGCGAGCACGACCACGATCTGATGATCGATGGCAGCATCCTCTCGGAGGACGCCCTGCGCCGAGACTGGGCAAAGGACGGGACGCCCATCTGCTGCTTCCGGCTCCGTGCCAATCCAGACGCCGGGCAGTCACGGGCACGTCGCTGGCTCCTCCCTGATTATCTGCAGCTGCTGATGCGGGCCTTCATGACCAGTCTGTCGCGCGAATTCATCCAGGACGCCTTCTGGAACAGCACCATCGTGATCGAAACCAACGGCGTCTCCCCGCTGGAATTCCGCCTGACGCCCGAGACCAAGCTCAAACTCTTCCAACAAGGATATGACACCACTCTGAAGATCTTTCCGATCAAGATCCACTCGTTCCTTCAGAACGCAGATAGTGAGAGGCCCGCCATTCACCCTGCACTCGGGCCGGCTAAAGCCGGCGTACCCAGATGGCCGGCATCCCGGGTACGCCGGCTTCAGCCGGCCTCGCGCCGCCAGGCGCTGCCATAACGCCAATCCTCCGCCCGCGCCACCAACCCCGCTTTCACCGGATTCTGCTCGATATACCGCGTCACCGCCGCCAGATGCGCATCGTCGCGAATGTACCGATCAAAATAATCCCGCTCCCAAAACGCCCCGCTGCGCCCCAGGCGCCCATTCGCCGCCCTGGAGGTACTCCCCTTCCAGCGACGCACCACCTCCCCCAGCCCCATCGGCGGCAGCGTCTCGATCAGCACATGCAGATGGTTGGGCATGATCACCCAGCTCAGCAGTCGATAGCACTCTCCATCACCCTCGAGCAGCGTCTGTTCGACCAGCTCGGCAATCTCCGCACGACTCAGCCAGCAAGCACCGTGGCCCGCGTCCAGCAAGGTATCCAGACGCTGGCGCCGGGCGATGTCGTCGCGTTCGGTCTCGGCCAGCAGACGGTGCAGTGTCGCCTTGGGCAGCGAATCGCCCAAATGCGTCGTGATGGATTGCACCAGCCCCGGCACATTGAGATGCGGCAGATAGCCGCGAGAGTACCATCCAGTCGTCCCGGTTGCGGCCATGAGCATGCTCCTTGTTTGATCGCCTCGTTTGCGTGGCCGGCTAAAGCCGGCGACCCCAAGCCAGGGTACGCCGGCTTCAGCCGGCCTTACCGCGAACCCAGATGGATCGGGTCGATCGTTTCACCTATGCTGGCGATCGGATTTTGAATCAGCCCATTGAACATGCCCGCTATCCACTCATCGCCTGGCACCGAAATCCAACAGACGCTTGCGTGGTCATCCTCCCAAGATCACCATCTCTGGGCGGCAGGGACCGGCCGCGCGCCCATCGGCCCACCAAGATCGACCCCGAGGCTCCGATCCCCATGACCATAGAATTCAAAGTGGCCTGCACGGCCCGCGAGATCGACGACGCACTCTGGCTCCGACATCAAGTCTTCGTTGTGGAAGAAGGCTTGTTCGGCGGAAAACCCTTCCCGGATGAACGGATCGTCGATCGTTTCGACGTCCTCCCGAAGGTCGCCCACATCATCGCCTACGACGGCGACGAACCCGTCGCGAGCGTTCGGCTCAATGGCGACACGGGGCTTGGCCTGCCGCCCGAGAAGCATTTCGATTTCAGCACCTATCGTCTGCTGATCGAGCAGGAATGCGCCCAACGCGGAGACACGCCCATTCTCGCCTCCGCCGGCTTATTGGTCATCCGCAACGGCTGGCGCCGAAGCCGCGACGTCACACGAGCCATTTTTCGTGTTGGGATCGGCGTCTTCTATTCCTGGCAGGCGAGTCACATCATCTCGGTCGTCAGCGCCGACACTGCATCGGCCTACGGTCGCATGGGATTTGCAACGCTTGCGGATCAGCGATGGAGCCAAGAGATCGGCGATCACATCGTGCCCATCATGGCCCGGACATCCGATTGCTACCGCTGGGCGTTTGGTGAAACCTGCACACCCACGGAGCCCATCTGGATTGAGCGCCGCATGGTCAACTGCCATGGCTGCCATGGATCGACCGTGGCCTCACCTCGAAGGGGGCACGTAACTCCTGCCAATCAGATCTCGCTTGAACCTTGGCGAGTGTGAGCCTAGATGATTTCAGCGAACACCTCCCGCATGGCCTGATGCCGTTTTCTGAAACTTGCGATCCCCTGTCCTCATGGCGTAAAGGGCATTGGGTCACGACGGAGCCACTCATGGTCGCGATCAATTCAGCGAGCAGATCCAGTCGCTCGGCATGGGTTCTGGACCATGCGTGCGCTGCTCATTTGGGTCACCGCGTTTATTCGGGCCAATCTGAGGAACGAGCGTGTCGAGTTCGCTGGATGGCTGGGGGAAAGGATCGACGCCTCGTCATTGCTACCGCTATCATCGGGCCATCCGACACCGATACTGATTGAGGTATAGGCATGGCCCGCTGCAAGAGCTGCCTGATCCCCGATGCCGTGCCCGGCGTGACACTGTCACCCGACGGCCTCTGCAACCTGTGCGCGGATGACCGCTGGGCGTCCAATACCACCGCAGAGGAAGCCGCGCGTGAGCTGCGGCAGGCGGACCTCGAACGCACGCTCGACGCCGTGCGCGGCCAGGCCGACTACGACTGTCTGGTCCCGCTCAGCGGCGGCAAGGACAGCCTCTATCTGCTGCATCGGCTCAAGCACGACTATGGCCTGAAGGTGCTGGCCTTCACCGTCGATGTGAACATTCCCGATCTGGCCTGGGACAGCATCCGCCGCGCGCTGGCCAAGCTTGAGATCGATCACTTCGTCTACCGGCCGCCGCCGTCCTTCTACCACAAACTGTTTCGCTATCTGCTGATGCATCAGGAGGCGCGCGGCGCGGTCTACACCGTCTCCTATGTCTACGCGCCGCTGTTCGAGGGCGACGCCTTGCAATTGGCCATGGCCAAGGGCATTCCGCTGGTGCTGGCCGGCTACTCGCCGGGGCAACCGGAACCCGAGCGCATGCTCTATGAGTTCTCGCGCACCTTGATCGAGCAGGTCGATTGGACACCGCCGGAGCTGCGCGCCAGCGGCGTCTTTGCCGAAGACGAACTCAACCGCTTCTACAATCCGGCGCGCTATCCGGCGGGCACCCAATTCCCGCGCTACCTGGCGCCTTTCCATGCCTGGCCTTACAACCAGGAGGAGATCATGCGCCGCGTTGTCGAACTCGGGCTGGTCGCCACGCGCAAGCACGCCAACCCGATCCACAGCAATTATCCGATCAACTGGCTGCTGATGTACTCGGACCTGCGCCATTTTGGCTATAACCCCTATGTGCCGGAATTCTCGGCCTTGATCCGGCGCGGCAAGGCCAATCGCAACTACTGGCGCGTGATGGCGCCGCTGGTGGATTTCCTGATTCTGAACCGGCTCGGACCGGGGCGCGAGGTCACGCGCAGCCTGCGCGAGCTTGGCCTGAGCGCCGAGGATTTGCGGATCGACAAGCCACGCGGCGCCTACGACCCGATCCTGACCGATTAGCCTCCCGTTGCCCGGACCCGCGCGCTCCGCACCCAGCCCACCGACTGGAGATCGCCATGGACGTTGACGCTTCGCCGAACCTCTCGCGCCTGTTGGGGGCGGAACTCCAAACCCTGCCCGCGCTGCTGTGGCGACGCGCGGAGCTGACACCGCTGGCCCCGGCGCGCTGGTCCCTCGGACCGACGGGCTGGACCGCCACCTCCTGGCGCGACTACCGTGACGAAACGGCCCGGACCGGCGCGGTCCTCGCGCAACTGAAGCTCGCCCCCGGCGACCGCGTCGGCATCATGGCGCCAAGTTCGGCGCGCTGGGATGCGTTGCAGATGGGGATCCTGGCGGCGGGGGGTGTCGTCATCGGACTCGACCCGCATGATCGCGAGGCCAGCTTGAACGCCATCGCCGAGCGTTGCGACCTGGCGGGACTGATCGTCGCCGAGGCTGGCCTGCTGGAGCGTTTCGCGCCACCAGTGCGCGATCGCTTGCACTTCGTCGTCGCCCTGCGGTCGTCCGACAACTCAAGCATCCCAACGCTCGACGCGCTGCTCGCAAGCGCCCCGGCACCGTCCGCCGCGCCGCCCGAAACACGCCCGGATGATCCCGCCACTATCATCTTCACCTCTGGCACCACCGGAACACCCAAGGGCATCTCCTACAGCCACCGCCAATTCGTGCTGGCCATCGCGTCGATCCTGGAGGCCTTTCCGGGGATCGACGCCGACTTCCGCCTGGCCTGCTGGCTGCCGCTGTCCAATCTATTTCAGCGCATGATCAACGGCTGCGCCATCGCCACCGGCGCCCAGACGTTCTATGTCGAAGACCCGCGCCGCGTCATGGAGCACATCGGCGCCATCGCCCCACACCTGTTCATCGGCGTGCCGCGCTTCTACGAAAAGCTCCAGGCCGGCATGCAGGCGAAGATCGACGCAATGCCCGCCTGGCAGCGGGCGCTGATCGCTTGGGCGTTGCGCCAGGGTCACTTCTATGCCAGCGCGCGGCGCGCCGGTCGTGCGCCAGGCACCGGGACGCGCGCGCGCCGCGCGCTCGCCAACCGCTTGGTGTTGCGCCGCATGCGCGGCGTCATGGGGTCGAATCTGCGGTTTCTGGTCAGCGGCTCGGCGCCCATGCCGCGCTGGCTGCTGGAATGGTTCCATGCCATCGACCTGCTGATCCTTGAAGCCTATGGCATGAGCGAGAACATCGTACCGATCGCGATGAACCGCCCGGACGCCTATCGTTTCGGCAGCGTTGGGCGGGTCGCGGCGGGCAACCAGATCCGTCTCGGCGAGGACGAGGAACTCTGGGTGCGCGGCGCGGGCGTGTTCAGCGGCTATCTGGGCGAAACCGCCTCAGACGCGCGCTTCGACTCGGCGGGCTTCCTGGCCAGTGGCGACTATGCCAGCCTCGACGCCGACGGCTTCGTCACCCTGACCGGGCGCAAGTCCGAGATCTTCAAGACCTCCACCGGCCGGCGCATCGCCCCCGCCGGCATCGAAGCCGCGTTGCGCCAAGTGCACTACGTCGAACATGCCGCCCTGTTCGGCGCCGGCCGGCCGTTTCTGGTCGCCGTGCTGGCGGTCGACGAGGCCGGCTGGACGGCGCGCATGGCCGGCGCGAAGGCCGCGCAACAGGGCGCACGGCTGCGCGAGGATCTCGCCGCCACGCTGGCGAACCTGCCGGATTACCAACGCCCCGCTGGTGTCATCGTCACGACCCGCGCGCTGAGCATCGACCGCGGTGAACTGACGGCCAATCTCAAACTGCGGCGCGGCCAGGTCGAGGCGGCCTTGTGCGACTCCATCGAGAGGCTCTACGAGCGGTTACAGGCGCAAACGGCATCGCCAAGCCAGATGGACTGGGATGGCGCGACGGTGCTGCTTTGTCCGCTGCCGGTGACATGAACTGATGAAAACCGACGTTTCAATCTACAGCTTCCTGGCGCTTGGTCCCGAGGCGTTTCGCGTACTGACCGGTGGGCGGGTGCTCGAAGGCCCCTACCGCTTCGGCTCGGTCACCTTCAAGAGCCTGGAGCGGCGGGTCGATGGTCTGTTCGAGCCCGATGGCCATGCGGGGCCGGTGCTGTTGGTCGAGTATCAGAGCCAGGCCCTGGCCACCGCCGGCTATCATCTACTCACCGAGGTTGGTCTCTATGGCGAGGCCCATCCCGGACGCGACGTGCGCGGGATCCTGATCATCCCCCGCGCCCGTCACCGCCCGCGCTTCCCCGCCGCGGCGGGAGAGGTGCTCAGCATCCTCTGCCTGGACGAGTATCTGCCCGCATGGATCGACCGTGAGCCGGACAATCCCTATGTCGCCGTGCTGGCGCCGCTGGTCTTGCGCAAGAACGTGCTGCGGACCCGCATGGCGGCGCTCTGGCAGAGCATTCATCGCGCGCCGCTGGCGGAACCCGAGCGCGCCACGCTGTCTACGATTCTGGAATTCTGGCTCATCGAACGCTTTCATGACCTGACCCCCGAGGAGATTCACGCCATGCTCAACGTCTTGCTACCCATCGAAGAAACCCGCGCCTACAAGGAAATCTATGCCCGAGGCGAGGCCAAAGGTGAAGCCCGAGGTAAAGCCCGAGGTAAAGCCGAAGGCAAGGCCGAAGACCTGTCACGTCTGCTGACCCGCCGCTTCGGCCCGCTGCCCGCTTGGGCGAGCACCCGCATCCAAGGCGCCGACATCGACAGGCTCGATCACTGGCTCGATCGTCTGCTCGACGCCGAACGCCTGGAGGACGTTCTGGAGTGAGCGCCGCATCGGTTTCTGCCGCAACCGTCCAAGCGTCGCGAGCCGACGCGCCGGTCTACTTCCTCACCGGCGCCACCGGCGCCATCGGCAGCGCTCTGGTTCCGCTGTTGCTCGAAGATCCCGCCGCGCGGGTGCAACTGCTGCTGCGCGCCGACGCTGACAGCCAGCTTGCCGAACGGCTCGAAACCCTTTATGCGTTCTGTGGAATCCCGCCTGAAGATAGCGCGCGGCGCGCGCGCGTCCAAGCCCTGCGGGGCGACGTCACCCTGCCGGAGTTCGGCCTGGACGCCCACGCCCTGGTCCAGGTGCGCGAGCACTGCACCCGGATGATCCACGCCGCCGGCATCGTGCGCATGAATCTGCCGCTCGAAGAGGCGCGCCGCGCGGCGGTCGGTGCCGCCGCGCACCTGATCGAACTGGCGGGCGCCTGTCCCAACCTACGCAAGATCGAATTCGTCAGTACCGTCGGCGTCGGCGGCCGCCTGACCCGCGTGCCGGAAACCTGGATCGACCGGCCGCGCGGCTTCCACAACACCTACGAACAGGCCAAGGCCGAGGCCGAGGATCTGATTCGCGCCGAGGTCGAGCGTGGCCTGCCGCTCACCGTGCATCGCCCCAGCATGGTGGTCGGCGACAGCCAGAGCGGGCGCATCATCCATTTCCAGGTGTTCTATCACCTGTGCGAGTTCCTCTCCGGGCGGCGCACCTTTGGCCTGTCACCCGCGCTCGGCCGGGCGCGGCTCGACATCATTCCGGTCGATCTGGTCGCGCGCGCGCTCGCCTGGTCCAGCGGCCACCCCGATCTCGCCGGCCAGATTCTGCATCTGTGTTCCGGCCCCGATCAGTCCACGCCGCTGACGGACCTGCAAGAACAGGTGCGCCGGCTGTTCATCGCGCATGGGCGCAAGGTACCACCGCGCATCACCCTGCCGCCACGGCTCTTCACCGGCGTCCTGAACCTGGCCAGCCGCTTCATGGATGAGAAGACCCGCCGCGCAGTGGGGACCTTGCCGATCTTTCTGGAGTACCTGGCATCGGATCAGCGGTTCGAAAACACCGCGACCCGCCAGCTTCTCGCGCGAGCCGGCATGGTTGTGCCGGTGTGGCAAGACGCTCTCGATACCGTTTTGGGCGCCTACTTACGGGCAGTGAGCACCACATCGAAGTCAGCTTAGAAAGCGTCCATCAACAACTTCCCCCCTTTCGCAAAGGGGGGTTAGGGGGGATTTCGGGCGGCATCGCTCGCATCGGGAAACAATTGATGGACACTTTCTTAGCTGATTTCCAGAACACAGTTTCCCCGTAGGATGGGCAAAGGCCGTGCGATGACACTTGAGTGATGGGGCCAACGGATGCCAGCCGTGCCCATCGAACCTGCGTGGGTGCGATGGGAAGATGGGCACGCCCCCATCCCACAGCATCACAACCCTCCGTTGCGGCGGGGCTTTGCCCATCCTACAAGAACTCGGGTGCTTGATCTGGGTCAGGGCATTCGTCATCGCGCCGGGCGCGGTTCAATCGGCTGGAGGCGGTGCGCCGATGCCATAACGGCCTGGCGCGAGCAGATTGTGTGGATCGACCGCCTGCTTGAGGGTGCCGAGGAAGGCATCGCCGACCGGATTGTGCGCCTGCGAGTCGGGCATGCTCATGGTGGTCGTGCGATAGGGTGGATAGCCGGCCGCGAGGAACTCTTGGCGCGTTTCCTCATACCAGGCGCGGGCACGCGCGCCGTCGGCTTCATCATGGCGATCGTAGAAGACACCGATCAGCATCAGGATCGCGCGCGGACTCTCGATGATGACTTCGACGAAGAAGTCGAATTCATAGCGCGCGAAAATGTCTTTGGCTAACGCCAGTCCGCGCAGGACATGCTCGGAGGTGAAGGGGATCACCGGCCCGGTCCAGAGGAAGCCGCAGTGGTCGCGGGCCGGGTCGATATCACCCAGCGGTTTCTGCGCGTGCGACTTGAAATAGACCTGTCGCGCGAAATGATCGGTCGGGATGCCGCGAAACAGGTTGATGCCCGGAATCAGGGCTTCCATGAAGGATTCGGACTTGCCCATCGCGCGATTGACCAGCGGTGCCACTGTGCGCGTCAAACGCCCCAGCCAGTTGTCCTCGATCGCCATGCCGAGAAACTGCAAGCGTCCATAGCGGCGCAGCACCCGGCCGAGTCGGCGCTTCTGATCGCGCACCTCGGCCGGCGTGCCATAGAGCCCGCAGCCGAAGGTCCAGCGTGCCACGCCATGCTGTTGGCGCCAGCGCGCCATGGCGTCCTCGCTCAACCGGCGTGCGCCGTCGAGCAGATCGAATGGATACTGGGAGACGATGCACATCATGGCGAAATCATTGGCCAGATGCGGGCGCGAGCGTAGCGCGCCGGAGAAGACCAACTGGCGCAGATCGTCGATGAAGGGGCCGATGCGGTCGTCTGAGGTTGTGTATTCGAACGCGGCCCACTCGAAGCGCTCCGGCGCCGGCATCAGCCATACGCCGGCTTTGACCACGATGCCGAGATTCGACTGCGCGAACAGGCCATCCAGATAGGGGCCAACGCCCCATTTGTAGGTGTGTTTGGCGTGGTTGTTGCCGGACGGACCGCCGCCGGTTTCGAGCAGTTGCCCATCCGGCAGCACGACGTCCATGCCGCACAGGCAGCCGAAATGATCGGCGTAGGGTGTCAGTCCGCGTCCCTTGTCGAGCGCGTTGCCGATCACGCTGGCCGTCGCGGTGCTGCCGGAGCAGTCGGCCCAGAGGCTGGGGTGATGGGACTTGAGGTAGTCGTTGAGCTGCTGATAGGTGACGCCCGGCTCAATGACCGCATAACCCAGGGTTTCATTCACCTCCCAGATGCGGTTCATGCGCTCCAGGATCAGGGTGATCCCGCCCGGATAGCAGGCGGTCTTTTCGCCATAGCCCCAGTTCTTGCCAGTGCTGACGTACCAGATTGGCACCTGGTGCTGCTTGGCCAAGCGCACGATGCCTTGCACCTGCTCGGCGCTGGTGGGATAGACCAAGACCTCGGGGAGTTGACGGTAAGGGATGCAAGTGCGCGAGTTGGACTCGACGGTGGCCGATTCCGTCAGAATCCGATCATGTCCGAGCAGGTCAGTAAGGGATGAGATCAGAGCGGAACTCATGGGTGGGCCTCGGTCGTGTTTGGATGAATAGTTTCAGAACTCCCAGCGACAATTCTAGCAACAGGCGCTCGGTTTTTAATGTAAACAAACCCTGAGGTCGCCAATCGTAACGCAAAAACCGGCCGAAGCCGGTTTTTGCTTACTTCCGATCATCCGACCGGAGGACATGCCTTAAGATGCCACTAAAAATGAATCTCCGCGCGGTGACCTGAGCTTACTTATCAGGACGATTTCCGTCCGCGGCGCGAAGCAGCACCCATCCCGATCAGACCGATGGACAGTAATGCTAGAGACGCTGGTTCAGGGATGGGATTAACGTCCGCGTCGATGTCTCCTGTAGCGAAGACTCCGAAACCTGTAGAGCCACCGGTGCTCAGGTTATAATCAAGCGCTGAACCGATGTTCTTAGCGCCTTTGACCTGCGCGGTACCAGTGATTTGACCCGCAAAAGGGGTGAAAGGCGACAGTAGACGCTGGTCAAAATCCCTCCCAGTGTTATTTTGCAAAAAGTCTAAAGCAAATGAGATTGAACCCAGCCCAGTACCAGGGTCTGTCTCTGACCCAACCGACGGATCGTTTGTCAAGCCAGTCCCGCGAACCACATTAAGCGGGTTTGAAAAGCCAGCCGCCAAGTAAAAATCGCCATCAGACGCCCTGTCTACGCAGTCATTAAACGATGTGCAGTTTGTGGTAGCAGCGTCAATGCTGAGGCTGTCGCCACCGCCGTTCCAGAGCTGCATCACGGTGCCCACGAGAGGTGTATTATTCGTTGCTTGCGTAAAGATAGGATTGGTTAATCCAAATCCGGACAGGCCACTCAGGAAACCTCCGTCCCAAGCGCCGAAATCCATTATATAAGTGCCGAGGATTTCTTGGCTTGCTGTGAGGCCAGTTACTTTAAGGTCGATAATTCCCGTGAGTTCTGGGGCAATGTCGGTACTACCCTGACCTGCCCCAGAAGTCGAATAGACCTCGAAAACAGTTAGGATGCGATCACCGACAGAAACAAAGTTGTCTCCATCATAATCGACGAGAAAATCGAGGAAGTCGTCTTGAAGGGTAGTTGTTGGAAAGTAGTACGTGGGAGATGCAAGTACGGTCGCTGACGACGTGATTGCCAGCGCCCCGATGAAGGCGTATCCAAGTTTGTTCAATTTCATTTTTGCGTTCCTCATTAGGATGGATTGGCAGTCTGAGTGGCCTTGAAGATTCTGACCAGCGGTTCTGACGCGGTCGAGCCCTCACTTCTCTGGTTGACGAGTGGCTTACGACCTTGGCCTCGGCCTGTCGATCATGATTAAGCGAAAATAATGCCAGCGTCATTTAGTTATTGATTTTTAAGAAGTTTATTTTGTCGTCAGCGCCTTATGAAGGCTCTGGTTGGCAAAAGTTGTAAAGAAAGCTGACACCAAATTCCCGCGTGCAGGAGCCAATAATCCGGCATAGCCACAGCCGGGTAGCCAGTTAGGATGGGTAGAGCGGCCTTGGCAGGACTCTTGAAAACGGCTCCGACGTCCCGTGGCCGCGAAACCCATCGACCCACAGCGCCAACGCTTAACTATCTGATCTGAAATGACTTCCGACATCGCGAGCCGGGTCGATCGGGCGCTGATCCGAAGCCTTCGCGGTTTGGTTCGGTGGGTTTCGCCGCGCTCGACCCACCCTAGGATGACGTTGGCTAGGGTTCCCGCGCGCCCATCACCCCTCGATCCAGGTGTAAAAAATCCTGACGCCTCTGAAAAATCGGGGTCAAAAAATCGGGGTCAGGTCTTGTAATCACGCGTGTGATCGCTCCCTCGCCCGTGTCCGCGAAACCCACCGACCCGCCGCGCCAATGCTCTTAACCGGCTGATTTAAAAATTTTTCCGTCATCGAGAGCCTGTTCGGTCGGGTGCTTTTCTGAATCGTCGGCGGCCTGGTTCAGTGGGTTTCGCTGCGCTCGACCCACCCACTACGTCGGTGTTGGGTTGTGCGGTGGGCGCGCGCCAGTCGCCCTCGATCCACTGCGTATTCCAGTGAAACCGGACACCCAGTCCGAAGGAAAGCGGACAGCCGTTCCGATCGAAGCCGGACAGTCAGTC
>NZ_JAAIJR010000133.1 GCF_010915725.1 Thiorhodococcus mannitoliphagus | reverse complement strand
TTGTTTCCCGATGCGAGCGATGCCGCCCGAAATCCCCCCTAGCCCCCCTTTGCGAAAGGGGGGAAGTTGTTGATGGACGCTTTCCTAGGATCTCTTGTCATCCAACCAGGCACTTAAAATGCCTCGAACAAGGCTTGACTGGAAGGAAGCGCGGCAGGCCCGCCGAGATTCCAGAATCGCCAACGCCCTCGCGCCGCAGCCGCGCCCCCTCGGTCCACATTGACCGAGAGGGCGCAAGCCTAGGCGATTGGCGGACAATCTCATAGCAGATGGCGCCGGATCGAGGCTTGCCTTCAAGGCGCACCGCCGGACTCTGCGACCATGGGCGCGACACGCAAGGCGGGCCTCGAGACGAGTCAGCAGGGATGAGCTTTGACTCAAATCGCCTCAACTCAGCCAGAGCCTCCGAGCTGTACCAAGATTTCTGAGTTGCGGGGCAGGACGTCGACCTCGGCGCCCGAACTGATGAGTTGCTCGGTCTCCATGACCTCCATCACCGCATCCAAGACCTCAGGATCCCGCTCGGCGATGCTGTTGAGGGCCTCGCCGACGATGGCCGGCCGTGCCGCAGCGGCCTCCGCCATCTTCTGCGAGACCTTGTAGGCCGTTTCACTCTTGATCAGACCAACGCGGTTCTCGCCATCCTGCTTCATGGCGCTGGTGACCTGAACCAGGCGTTTGACCACCTTCTCGGTGATGTTATCCACCATCTGCCGATCGGTGAAGGCGACCTTACGGATGTAGACGGAGCCGAGCTTATAGCCCCACTGCTCCGAGAGCGGCGAGACAGCGGCCCGCACACGCCGACTGAGCTGGTGGCGATCCTCCAGCATCTTGTCCATTTCCAGGTTGCTGAGGGTGGAGATGGTGGAACTGGCGACGTTTGCCTGGAGCGACCCCTCGGGGTTGGCGTTGCTGAAGAGATAGGACACCGGATCACTGACCTGCATCTCGTACCAGATGCCCACGCCCATGGGTGTGCCTTCCTCCGAGTTGACCATCTGATCGCGCTGATAGTGCTGCCGCAAGGTCGTCGGCACCCGGTAGAGCTTGCCGAAAAAGGGCACCAGCAGCGCCTTGACGCCGAAGTAGCCGATCGGGAAGCGGATACCCGGCTCCTCGAGCGTCCCGATCACCTTGCCGAAGAGCGTGAAGACCTGGGCCTCGCGCTCCCGCACGATGGCGTAGAGTCCCAGCGCGCGCGCAATGCCGAGCAGCAGAGGGACATAGAGCAGCCCGATGATGAAGCCAATGATGGGGCCGATGGCCATGTCGATTCCGAATGTCATGTCGCTATCCTCCCCGCGTCACTGGCTGGAGCCGGCGGACTGAACGATGCGCTTGGCCTGCCCAAGCAGCGGCACGCGCAGGTTACGGATGTAGGTCCGCAGCGCATTCGGGCCGCCCGAGGACTTGATCTTGGTGAGGGTATCCGCCAGCTCCTTGAGCGGAGCGACCTCGGCTTGAGCGTTGTTGCGTGCGATATCGACCGCGCGCTTGCTCATGGTGATCTGCTGCTCGGCGTCCGCGCGCGCGGTGCTGATGTCCGCGGCGACCTGGTTGCGCGTGGTATTGATCGCGGAGAGTGCGCGGTCAACCTCGGACGGGGGATCGATCTGGGTGATCAGCGCCGCGTCCAGCTCGATCCCATAGCGTGCCCCGGTCGAGCCGCACTGCTGCTCCATATAGTCGTTCAGCAGCGGAAGATTCTTGCGCAGATCATTGATCGAGACGCCTTCGGACAGCTCGACGGGCGCACCCGTCTCGGGCAGCTCGGCATCGCCGATCAGGCTCTCACCCCTTGGGTCGACGAAGTTTGCGATGCGCTCACGCAGCACCGAGATGAAATAGCCCATCACATGCTCGAGCGGACTGTCGACGCCGAAAAAGTAGGCGTAGAGGTTGCTCTCCGAGACGCGAAAACGGATCTGACCACCGACCCCTGTGGTCAGATTGTCCTTGGTCACGGCCTCCACCGTGCTCTGGGTCTTGGTCGGGTCCCAAGTCAAATCAACGGATTGAGTGACAACGCGGACCTTGTGAACCTCTTGCCAGGGCCATTTGAAGTAAGGGCCACCCGGGCCGATGGTGCGCAACTGCGGGAAGCGGTAGCGCTGACGCTCCTCCTCGTTGAGCGAGTCGTCTTCCACCATCAGCTTACCGAGACGCTGAGCGCGTCCGAACGAGGTGATGATGGCGCGTTCATCCGGCTTCACGGTATAGAAGGCGCGAACGAATAGCTTGTAAACAAGGTAAGCGATCAGACCGAGCATGAATGCGGTCAGCGTCGTCATGCAGATCTCCTAAAGGGCTCAGGGGACACTAAGCATAGGCCATGCGCAGCACGGCATTCTTCAGACCGAGTCACAGCATGATGACGGCTCCCCGCCCCAGGAGCACGCGAGTTGCGGCACATGGCCTTAGTCATCAGTTGGGCCGGTGGACGAGCGAGCGCGAAGTCCACCGAATCCCGCGTCGGCGTTGGTGGACTGCGCTGCGCTTGTCCACCCTCGGAAGACGACTGACCGCAAAGATGATCGACGCCCGGCACATCAAGGGCAAAGGTAACCGCCGCCCCCAGTCGCCGCACAAGCCCCAAGCTGGCAACCCTTGCCCGGCTCAATCGCTCTTGAAGCCCGCCTCGCGATGACTCCCATCGCAAAACGGCTTGTTCTTGGAGACGCCGCAGCGACAGAGCGCAGTGCCCGTTCCCTGCCAGGCCGCGCGGCCCGAGCCGGTCTTGATCGTCAGATTCCCCTGCAGCTTCAAAGGTCCGTCGGGGATGACGCGCACGCTGAGCGGACCGCCCTCCCCGGCCAGGCCTGGGCCTGAATCGCCCAGCGCGCCCGCATCCTGGAACTGCGCCTGCGCGTGGCTGTTATCGCAGAAGGGTTTGTTCTTCGAGGCGCCGCAGCGGCACAGCGCGGCGCGGTGGCGCACACCAGGCATGTCTTCCGGGACGCCCTCGATCTCGAGTTCCCCGGTGAGGTAGTAGGGGCCATTGTAGACCACCAGGATCTCGTTCGCGGCCGGCGCCGCCTCCGGATGACCGGCCTTGTCGACGTAGCTCAGGGCGCCGCTCGGACAGCGCTCGACGATCTCGCGAACCTCGGCCTTGTCGGCATGATCGGGCGCGCACCAGGGCTCGCGCCCGGCTACAAAGAGTTCACCGGCAGACTTGGCGCATTCACCCACACCGATGCAGAGGCGCGAGTCGAAACTGACCTCGATCTCCTCACCCTTGAAGTGCGTAACAGGCTTGTCGCTCATCTTTGAAGAATCCTCTAGTCGGAAGGGTCGGGCAGACAAAAGGCGTGAAGCCATTGCCAGGGGTTTGGCATGCCCCCGTCAGAGCGCACGCACGGCTCAGCTAGCATGGGGCTTCAGTCAGGGCAGACAAGGGTTGAAAACCCTGAATATCCGACCAAGAGACTCAGGAGGACTGGATCACTGGAGGGAGCAGCCCTTCCGGCGGAGAACGGAATCTCGTCAGGCCGCCTCGGTGCGGCACAAATCAACGGTATCCTGGCTGCAGCATTCGGATCCGAACCTACCCCGTCCACCGGAGGATTCACCATGGGAACCCATGTCATCCACGACCACCAGTCACACGGATCGGACGTCCCAAGCATTCGGAAGGTCGACATCACCGAGCCGCTCGATTGGATTCGCGGCGGCGCTCGGACGCTTGCCAGACATCCTGCACATAGTCTGCTTTACGGCTCGATCTTCGCCCTCGCCTGCTGGCTCACCGCCTTGCTCACCTGGTCACTGCCTTGGTTCACCGTCGCATTCCTGACCGGACTCATGCTCATGGGTCCCTTTCTCGCAGCGGGCCTCTACGTGGCCGCACGTCAGAGTGAAGTAGAGGCATCTGTCAGCATCGGCCAAAGTGTCGCACTCATCTGGGAGCGCCGCACCAACCTCAGTCTCTTCGTCCTCTTCCTCGGCCTGATTGCCGCAGCTTGGGTTCGGCTCTCCGCCCTGCTGTTCGCAATCAAGTTCAGCGCCTTCACGCCCAGCATCCAGAGCTACCAGTCGGTCCTGGGCGGCACCGGGTTCGACCCCGTCGTCAGCGGCTTCTTCGTCGGCATCGGCTTCATCCTCGCAGCGACGGTTTTCGTCACCAGCGCGGTGGCCATTCCGCTCATTCTGGACCGGGACGCCGGCCCCATCACGGCGATCCAAGCCAGCGTCCGCACCTTCAATCAGAACTGGCCCGCCATGCTCTTATGGGCTGCCATCATCGTCGCCTTGAGCGGTATCGGCATCCTGACTTTCTTCCTCGGCATGGTCGTGATCTTCCCGCTCCTCGGCTACGCCACCTGGGAAAGCTACAAGCGGATGCTGGCGTAATCCCTGATCTCAGGGTGTCCCGAGCCTTGTGCTTGGGCGCCTCGATCATCGAGGCGACCAGGGAGTGGACGAGCAAGGGCGCAGTCCACCGAGAAACGGCTGCTAAGAAAGCGTCCATCAATTGTTTCCCGATACGAGCGATCCCGCCCGAAATCCCCCTAGAACCCTTTGCGAAAGGGGGAAAGTTGTTGATGGTCACTTTCTAAGGCATGAAAATTTACAGGCTGTTTACAAGGCGGGCGCTCGACAGCCGGCTGGATGGGCTATGGTTGAGCCACCTGAGCACGACGCCACCAGCCCAAGCGACGAAGCCATCCTTCGACGGCCATCGTCCTGGCGGCCGTCGTCAGTCAACGCCTGCTTGAGGACAGTCACCCCATGCTTCGACCATCTCTTGTCTCGGGACGCTTACGCGGCAGCGCGCTCTTGGCGATACTCGCCCCAGCCGGCTTGCTGCTCTCTTGGATATCGGCCAACGGAGCCACTATGACGGACGAGCAGCGCATCGACGATTCCGCCCAGCAGTCCCTCGCTGTGACCATCTACAACGAGGATCTCGCGCTGGTAAAGGATCAACGTCTGGTCAAGCTCGAGGCCGGCGACAACCGGCTTGCTTGGCGCAACGTCTCCGTCCAGATCCGCCCGGAGACGGCCCTACTCAACACCCCAGGTGACGCACTGGATCTGACGCTGATCGAGCAGAACTTCGACTTTGACCTACTGACCCCCAGGAGTCTCTTGAAAAAGTATCTGGGACGCCGCGTCGAGGTGATTCGATCCAATGACGCCGGCGAGCAGACGCGAGAAGCCGCGACGGTGCTGGCAGTCAATGAGGGTGTCGTCCTGCGCTACGACGACCGGATCGAGACCGAGGTGGTCGGCCATCTCTCTTTCCCGGACGTCCCGGACGACCTCCGCGATCAGCCGACGCTGGTCCTGCATCTGCGCGCGGGCGCGGGCGGAGAAGGCCTGCTCCAGCTCTCCTATCTCACGGGCGGCCTCTCTTGGCGGGCCGACTATGTGGCGGATCTTGCATCGGACGAGCGCTCCATGGACCTCAACGGCTGGATCACCCTGACCAACAACAGCGGCATCAGCTACAGCAATGCTCAAGTCCAGCTGGTCGCGGGCGAGGTCAATCGCGTCCGCCAGCAGCTGCCCATGCCGCGCATGGAGCGCAGCATGGTGATGGCGGCCGCCGCGCCCATGCCCGAGGAAGAAGCGCTCTCCGAGTATCACCTCTACTCGCTGCCACACCTGACGGACGTGCTCAACCAGCAGACCAAGCAGGTGGCTCTCTTGTCCGCCCCTGGAGTCGAGGTCACCAAAGCGCTGATCGCGCAAGGCCAGGCGCATACCTATCGTTCGAGCATGGGGGACGGATGGTTGCCGATTGCCGTCGCATCCTATCTCAAGTTTGAGAACAAGGACGGCGCCCTCGGCATTGCGCTGCCCAAGGGCACGGTCCGCGTCTACACCAAGGACAGCCGGGGAAATGCCCAATTCATCGGCGAAGATGAGATCGACCATACACCGAAGAACGAGACGGTGTCGCTCAAGCTCGGCGAGAGCTTCGACGTCACCGCCAAGCGCAAGCAAACAGGCTTCAAGAAGCTCTCCGGCTCAGGCGCCTACGATTATCTCTACGAGGCAAGCTTCGAAATGGAGATCAAGAACGCCAAGGACGAGCCTGTCAGCGTGAGCGTGCGGGAGAGCATCCCGGGTGACTGGGAGATGGTGAAAGAAAGTCAGCCCCACACCAAAGAGGCCGCTCATCTGGCCTCTTGGAGGATTCAGGTGCCTGCGGATGGAGCGACCAAGCTCAGCTGGACGACGCGCGTTCGGCATTGAGCCGCCGCATCGCCGCGAATGCCCGCTAAGCGCGTTCGACTGGAAACGCCAGAACGGCATCGATGTGATCGGCTCCGGTTGCGATCATCAACAAACGGTCGATGCCAAGGGCGACGCCGGCGCAATCCGGCAGGCCTGACGCGAGGGCGGCCAGGAATCTTTCGTCCAATGGCGGCTGCGCCGCTCCGAGTTCGCCTCTGCGCTCCAAATCGGCCTGGAAGCGCTGGCGCTGTTCAAGGGGGTCGCCGAGTTCATGAAAGCCGTTCGCGAGTTCCACGCCCTGGACGTACAGCTCGAAGCGCTCGGCAACCGGCCGCTCGCCGCCGCGGATGCGCGCGAGCGCCGCCTGCGTCGGCGGATAGTCGTAGATGAAGGTCATCCCGGCTTGGCCGAGTCGTGACTCCAACCGCTGGGTCAGCAGCAAGTCCAGCCAGCCGTCCTGATCCAGCTCCAGAGTCGCCGCATCCGGGATACCGGCGCGCAGGGCAACCTCGGCCAGCTCGGTCGTACCGACTTGCCAGGGGTCAACGCCGAGTCCGTCCAGAAAGAGGTCGCGGTAGCTCACCCGCTCGACCGACATCCCTGGCTGATCCAGGGCAGCCCTCACCACCTCCGCGACCTCGTCCATGAGCCGCAGGTGATCCCAGCCGACGCGATACCACTCCAAGAGGCTGAACTCGGGGTGGTGGAAGCGCCCGCGCTCGTCGTCACGGAAGACCTTGCAGATCTGATAGATGGATCCATAGCCGGCGGCGAGCAGGCGCTTCATGGGAAGCTCGGGAGAGGTCTGCATGTAGAGTGGACAGCCGCCACGGAACCCGAGCTGTGAGACCTGCGTCGAGAGGCTGGAGAGCACGGGATCGCTGACAGCCGCCTGCGAGAGGATCGGGGTATCGACCTCCAGCACGCCCGCCGTGTCGAAAAAGCGGCGCAGACGCCCAAGCATTGCGGCGCGCGCCTTCAGGATCTCCGGCTGGGCGCTCGGAAACCAATCCTGGCCCGAAGATGGGAACTGCCTCGACAATGGGAGCTGGCTCGGATCGAAATCGGGCATTGAACTTAGTGCCTGCGGTTGGGCAGCGAATCAGGCATCTTTCGCGCGCGAGACGTATTCGCCCGAGCGCGTATCCACCTTGATCACCTCGCCAGTCTGGACAAAGAGGGGGACCCGCACCACGGCACCTGTCTCGAGGATTGCCGGCTTACCGCCGCCACCGGAGGTATCACCCTTGAGTCCCGGGTCGGTTTCCGTGATCTCAAGGGTGACGAAGTTGGGAGGCTCGACCGTCAAGGGCACGCCGTTCCAGAGCGTGACCTTGCACATGTCCTGCTCCTTGATCCACTTGGCGGCCTCCGAAACCGCGCTTGCGTCCGCGATCATCTGCTCGAAGCTCTCCGGATCCATGAAATGCCATTCCTCGCCGTCGTTGTAGAGGTACTGCATGTCGGTATCATGGACATCCGCCGCCTCGACGCTGTCACCGGACTTGAAGGTCTTTTCCACCACCCGGCCCGTCTTCAGGTTGCGCACGCGCACACGGTTGAAGGCCTGCCCCTTGCCAGGCTTGACGAACTCGTTCTCGACGATGGTGTATGGATCACCATCCAGCATGATCTTGAGTCCGCCCTTGAATTCATTGGTGCTGTAAGAAGCCATGTCATCCTCATTTAAGGTCAAGCTAAACCCTACAATGGTACCGCGAAGCAGCCCAGCTTGTCAGAGCCTTGACTGGAAGCAAGCGCTTGGGCAAGCACACCGCGACACGGACCGACTGCTGCGCGCATTGGGGCTCCGCCGCCAAGACATCCCGGATCTCGACCCAGATGCTGCGGAGTTCGGAATCTTGGTACCTCAGAACTTCGCGGAACTCATGCGCCCTGGGGATCCGAATGACCCGCTCTTGCGCCAAGTGCTGCCGTTAGGGGCCGAGCACATGCCTGCCCCGGGCTTCACGCTGGACCCCGTGGGCGACGCTGCCGCCGAGAAGGCCCCGGGGCTTCTGCAGAAATACGCCGGGCGGGCCTTGCTGATGGTGACGGGGGCCTGCGCGGTCCACTGCCGTTATTGCTTTCGCCGGCACTTCCCATATCGGGACCTCGGACCGACTCAGCCGCGTTTGGACTCCGCGCTGGCGAGCCTGGCCGCAGATAGGTCCATCCAAGAGGTCATTCTGAGCGGCGGAGATCCCTTGATGCTGGACGACAACCAGATCGCCGCCTTGATCAATCGGCTGGCCCAGGTGCCACATCTGCGCCGCCTGCGCATCCATACGCGCCTGCCCATCGTGCTACCGGCACGCGTCACGGAGCACTTGGCGCACGTCCTGGCTGAAAGTCGGCTCGCAACCGTCGTCGTCATCCACGCCAACCATCCGAGAGAGCTGGGGTTCGCGGCCGAGCAGGCACTGAGCAGGCTTGCGGCGCAAGGCGCGCGCTTGCTGAATCAAAGCGTACTGCTGCGCCGGGTCAATGATGATGTGGTCACGCTCCAAGCCCTGAGCGAGCGTCTACTCGACTGCCGCGTGCTCCCTTACTACATACACCAGCTGGACCCCGTACAGGGCGCTGCGCATTTCCAGGTCAGCGATAAATGCGCGACAATGTTGATCAACCAGCTCCGGGCACGCACCTCGGGCTACTTGGTTCCCAAGCTAGTCCGCGAGATCTCGGGACAGCAGTCGAAAACACAGATTGCTTGAGACCTGTTCCGCGAAACGAGCGATTCGCACTTCCGTCGAGCCAAGAACGACCGATAATCACGGACCTGGGACTGTCCCAAGGACATCGAGCAGAGTATGCCCACGCAAAGCCGCAAACCCACGCTACTCATCATCATCTCCGAGACCACCGAGGCCGAACGCCTCGCGGGCGCCTTGCGTGAAGAGGGCCTGATCGGTCAGAGCGTATCCATCCCGAACGCCGAGCGCCTCGAGAGCGTGATCAAGGACCGTAACTGCGACCTCGTCTTGTGCTGCAGCTATGATCGGGATGTCGACCTCGATAGCGTTCTGACCAGCTACAAGCAGATCACGACGGATACCCCGCTGATCCTGATGGTCGATCCCGACAACTGGAGCGCCGTAGCAAACAAGGCCGGACGGTTCGGCGTGCGGGATCTGGTCCGCCGCTACGACAACGAGCACCTCGGACTCGTGGTCTCACGTGAGTTCGAGGACCTGCTCAAGCGCCGCGAGGCAAATGGACTCTCCGCGCGACTCCAAAACTGCGAGGCCAGCACCCTCAGCTTGCTCGAAGTCACCAGCGCCGGCGTCGCTTTCGTGCAAGACGGCATGCATGTCGATGCGAATCCAGCCTACGTCCGGTTGTTCGGCTACACAGACCCCGACGATATTCTGACGGTCACATTGCTCGATCTCATCGCCGCGGATGACCAGAAAAAGATCCGCGACCTGCTCAAACGGGCCGAGCAGTCGCAGCTGGTCGACTCCCTGACACTGGATGTGAAATGCGTCCTCGCCGACGCCAGGGAGATCCAGGCACGCGTGCTAGCGGCTCCGGCCGAGTTCGACGGCGAGCCCTGCCTGCGAGTCATCATCCAGCCCGTGCAATCTCTGGAAACCCGGAACACTGGGCAAGGTGAGACTGAAAGTGCGAACTTCGGCGTTCAGCGCTTCCTCGAAGCGATCGAGCGCCAAGTCAATGAAGATCGGTCCGTTGAGACGCCCTTTGCCATCTTCTACGTCCGGATCGCCAAGAGCGGCGACCTGAAGCGAAACATGGGCCTCACCCTGGCGCTAGAGCAATTCGATGAGTTCCAAGGCCGACTGTCCGCGATCGTCGGCGATCGCGGCTCGGTAACCCGACTGAACGATGACAGCTTCGGCATCATCGCGCATGGCATGGTCGACCTGGATGCCAAGGGCCTCTCAGAGCACCTGAAGAACGACGCCCGCCTTTCGTCAGGCTCGGCGAGCCGAGACGGCACCGACGCGGACTTGGAGATCGGCTACTTCGTGATCAGCGAGCGCGCGGCAGCGGCGGAAGACATCCTCAACGCAGCCTACCGACTGTGCATTGGCCATCGCTATGCGGACCATGACCACAAGCTAGGCCAGGATGCGCCCACGTCCTTGGCGGCAAAGGTCAAGCAGGAAGACGCGGCGGATGACGAGACGATCGCCAGAAAAATCGAATATGCCTTGCGCAACGATCAGCTCAGGCTCGTCTATCAGCCAATCATCAGCTTGATGGGCGACAACCAGGAAAACTATAGCGTCCTACTCCGCTTGCTCGACGAGGATGAGAACCTTCTGGAGGCGAGAGACTTCATCGGTGCAGCCATCCGCAAAGGATTGATTGAGGAGATCGACAAATGGACGATTCGCGCGGCGATTCAAGTCATTGGGGAGCAGCGCAGCGCCGGACACAATCTCAGCCTCTTCATCAATCTCTCGGAAGACACCTTCCGCAATCCAAGCATCGTTCTCTGGATCTGTGATTGCTTGAGAGAGTTCGACGTCCGCGGCAATTGGCTCACCTTCCAATTCCAGGAAGAACTGGTCGTCGGCAATCTGGCCAGCATCGGCAAGCTGGTCGAGACGCTGAAAAAGATCAAGTGCCGCGTGGCCATCAATCGCTTCGGCGTGGCGGAGCGGCCGGAGACGCTCTTGCAAGGCATGTCGCTCGATTTCGTCTTGCTCAAGCCATCCTTCGCGCAGAACCTCGCCGACGATGCCGAGAAGCAGCAAAGGCTGCTGCAGTTGGCAACCTTGGCACGCGAATTCAACGTCAAGAGCATCGTCACTGGGGTCGAGGATGCACGCGCCCTCACCGTCCTCTGGACCGCCGGTGTCGACTATGTGCAGGGCAACTTCCTACAACGCCCGTCCCCCACGCTCGAAGTTCAAGCTTAGGTGATTGTCAGAAAACGACCGGCCTGCCGTTCCGTCCCCCCAGGATGAGCAAAGCCCGCGCGATCAGCTTCGCGCGGGGCGTTCAGGATCAACGGCTGTGCTCATCCTTCCAGGTCCGCGCCCTGCGGTGTGGGCACGTCCGTCCGGCGTCGCGTCTGCCCTCGAGGCCAGAGCACGGACTTTGCCCATCCGATCCGCTTCTCTTCGGGCCGAGTCATTTCCGGAATTCGCCTTTCATTCGAATCGGACCATACCCAAACCATTCAAGTTTTCGCGCCTGTATAGACATTCCATTATCGAGAGATCGTGGAATAACGCTATAAACCGAAGCGTCATGAATTGACGCGGAAGGACAAACAGGGAGCGAATAGATTCAAGCAGATAGTACACATCCAACACCATGGAATCTGCAGACTAAGAAAGTTTCCATCAACAACTTCCCCCTTTTACAAAGGGGGGCTCGGGGGGGATTTCGGGCAGCATCGCTCGCAGCGGGAAACAATTGATAGACACTTTCTAAGCGCCGGGGTAGCTCTTGAAAAGCTCTACCCTTGCTTGAGCACTAAAGAGTCGTAACCTCAGTTGTATGTTTTGCTAGACTGAACGCCCTATCGAGCACATCGGTGCCGTACTGCCACAGTCTCGCTGGATGCAGGATCCTTCGTCTAGGAATTTTGAAGATGTACGAATCTTTCTTTGGTCTCAACGAAAAGCCCTTCTCGCTGCTGCCTGACCCGAGCTTCCTCTACTTCAGCAAGATCCACCGCGAAGCGCTGACGCTCGTCGAGTATGGCTTGTACAGCCAATCCGGCTTTACCGTTCTGACCGGAGAGATCGGCTCTGGCAAGACGACGCTCATGCGATACCTGCTCGACAAGCTCGACGATGACCTCACCGTCGGACTCATCTCGCACACACACCAGTCCATCGGTCAGATCATGGACTGGGTCTGTGTCGCCTTCGAGCTGGATGCGCCCGCTGGCGACAAGATTCGACAGCACGAAGCCCTGGTGGGTTTCCTGCTGCAGCAGTACAAAGAGGGCAAGAAAACCCTTCTCATCATTGACGAGGCACAGAATCTGGGTCTCGATAAGCTCGAAGAGATTCGTCTTCTGTCGAACATCAATGCCGACAAGGACCTGGTGCTTCAGCTCCTGCTGCTCGGCCAGCCCCAGCTCCGCGATCAGCTCCGCAGTCCTGATCTCGAGCAATTCGTGCAACGCGTCTCCGCTTCGTACCATCTCGGCAGGCTCAACGCGGAGGAGACTTTCTACTATATTCGCCACCGACTGAAGATCGCGGGCGGCCACAGAGCAATCTTCACCCCTGATGCTTGCCACGCCGTCTTCCACTACAGCAACGGCATCCCCCGCATTATCAACTTGATCTGCGAGACCGCACTCGTCTTCAGCTATGGCGCTGGGCACAGCCAAATCACGGGAGAGGCAATCGATCAATTCATCAAGAGCGATGCCTCGAATCTCCTGATCTCCTTGAACCAGAGTGAACGTCTAGAGCCAGATTCCGATATCGCAGCCAAGCTTGAGGCCGCAGCCAAGCAACTGGATGAAAAAGCGGATATCCCCGCGCCCGAGACGCGCATTGAGACACCCCCAACGCCCTCTAGGGACAGCGGCATCGAGAGCGCCGGCTCGGCCTCTGCCCTGGATCCACCTTCGGCATCGGCCACGCTCGTCGCTGAAGCCAATGAGCCGCAGCAAGAGGCTAGGCCCACAGCGGGGGAACCGAACTCGCCGGAGATCGAGAAAGAGGCGGATTCAGATGAACAACTGCCGCCAGCCGCGCTGATCAAGCCATCACGCGTTCCTTCAAGAAGATTGAGGGAACTCATCGCAGTCGCGGCGGGTGTAGCGCTCGGCTTAGGCCTGTCTAGCTGGTATCTCCATGAGCGAGGATCCGATCAGACGACCATCGTCGAGCCAACAAGCTCGACCGAGCAGCCTTCGCCCTCAAGCACCGAAGACGCGAGCGAGCCACCTCGCCAAACACAGACGAGGAAAACTGATTCGGCGCCCCTTGAGACCGCAGATAGCGCTCAAACTCAAGAAGAAGAAGATATCCGCTCCATCGCAGTCGCTCCACTCCAGCCATCCGACCCGAGACAAGTCCCGGATGACTCGCTCGGCATAGAAACGCCTGACTCCAGTCCCAGCGCAGCCATTCGCCTTGAACCTAGCGCTCAAAGTCAAGAAGAGATCCCCTCAGCAGCGCAGACCAGGATTGCGCCGATCGCCGCTGCCGATCAAGACACGGCACCTTCTGCGCCAGATCCCGAACAGCCGCCCCTAGCCGCCACCCCCACGACAACAAGCATCGATGCTGCTGCCGTCGACCCGCAAGAACCGAAAATTACCGACGAGGGTCAAGCCACTCAGGAAATTCGCGCGAGCGCACTCAATACCTTGGAAACCGCGCTTGCCAGCCTACCGTGCCGAATCAACCGAGAGGAATCAGGGGCCCTGACGCTCGACTTCTCCGAATCGATTCGTTTCCGCGATGGAAGCACAGCGCTCGACAGCACTGCGATGGATGCCCTCAGGCAATTGTCTGAAATCCTGAAAGGCTATGATGGGATAAGGCTGCGTGTCCTTTCACACACAGACAGCAGGGGCAGCCGTAGCGCCAACAAGGCGCTCTCCGAAAGACGCGCGCAAAGAGTGGCTGATTTCATCAAGGAACAGGGCCTTGCCGAAGCCAGCATCTCCTACGAAGGCAAAGGCGAGGAAGATCTCAAGATAGACCCAGCCGAGGAAGTGGCGCAGGGCCCATGGATCAACCGCCGCATCGAGATCGAGCTGACGGAGTCGCCTTGATCATGCCAAGCAACGCAAGCAGTGCATGCATATGCATCCATAAGACCGGAAATCCGGCACTTGGAACCTCGAAGGCGGACATGACGGGAAGAAAAACTTGTTCCGCCCGCCCCCTTTGCCGGCAGGTGGGTCTCGGCGTCGGGACAAGGCCGTGACGGCCTTTGCGCTTCAAATGATCTCTTTGATTGATATACTCTAAATAGTCATAATTTGCGATTTATTGAATCGCTGAAATTTCAATGACAATAGAGATTCCATCTCATCTT
>NZ_JAAIJR010000132.1 GCF_010915725.1 Thiorhodococcus mannitoliphagus | reverse complement strand
TCGGGCGTGCTTCTATCTTTTTTTCCCCCCCCCCCCCGTGGGGGGGGGGGCCCCCGGGGCGGGGGGGGCGGGCTGGGGGGGGGGGGGCCCCGGCTCCCACGTCGCTTTGCCTGCAGGATGCGCGGCGTCGACTCAACCGATGGGACGGTCCCGATGATCAACGCCGCCGTCGCTGCAGCCCCATGGCGCAGGGAGGCAACCAAGCCCAAGTCACTCCCCAAGATGACCGCGCAAGATGAGCTGATCGCCGCGCTGAATCATCTCCAATCGGCGCAGGTAGCTCATCCCAAGCAGAACATCCTCACCGGGCATGTTGGGCAGCACGCTGGCGCGGACCTTGGTGGCCACGAGACCACCCAGCTCGACGCGATCGAGCCGGGCCTGCCAAGTTCGCACGGTCCCGTTAGCGGTCACCGACATCCCGCCTGGACGCATCGGCAGATCCAGGCGGCGCGCCAATGGCAGCGGAAGTGCGACGTCCGTGGCCCCCGTGTCGACGAGGAATCGAACCGGCACGCCATTGATCGCCCCGGTCGCCACGAAATGACCGGCCCGGTTGCGCTCCAGGACCACTTGCGGCACGCCCTCGAGGGTCCGCGTCATGACCGGGCTCGGGTTGGGATTCTCCTGTCGCTCGAAGAGACGGTCGAAGAGCATCGCAAGCAGCGCCAGCCCGACGATCCAGGCGCCGAAGAGCATGGCACGCCCGACGCGTGACGGGAAATCGTCGCGACTGGGAGCTGGATCCCTCATCCGGACTGCAGGGCCGAGGGGCGATGGATGCCCGCAATCTCGCGCAGCGTCCACTGCGCAACCCGGTGACCGGGACGGGCTTGGGAAGGATTGCGCGCAGGCCGCCGCAGGCGCGACGACCTGAGCACGCCGGCGGAACTAGCGCGGCACATAGCCCAGTTGCTGACGCGCCGTGCGCTGGAACTCAACACGGTAGTAGGATGCCGCGCTTTGCCCGTTGGCGACGACGTCGTAGACCTTCCAGCCGTCATCGGAGTCTGACATGCGGAACTCCAGACGCGTTGGCTGGCCGCCAGCCTGCATAACAGCCACATTGACATTCACGGATCCGCGCGGACCCCGCCGCGGACGAAGGATTCGGATTTGTTGCCCTTGGAGCCCGAGCAGATTGCGCGCCAAGGTCGACAGGAAGTCGGACTCGAGCTGGGCCGCTAGGGCCTTCTTCTCCTCCGGCTGCATCCCCTCATAGGCCCGGCCCGCGACCCACTGCGCCATGTAGTCGAAATCGAAGTAGGGTGCGATCTCGCGATCCAGAAAGGCGGCGACCTGAAGATTGTTCGGCGCTTCTCCCTGCTCCAGAAAAGCAAGCAACTTATCCATGCCCTCCTTGAGCGCGGCCACAGCCGCCATCTCCGCACTCGCAGCCGGCGAGTTGGCGCCACCAGGCCCAGGCATCCCGGCATAGGGGAGGGGCGCGCGTGCCGGATAGCCGGATCCCACCGAGGGACCATAGCCTTGCGGCTGCGCGGAGACTGGGACCGACGCGACAGCGAGCAGGGCGGCAGAGCAGAGCAGACGAGACTTCATCGATTTCCTCCTGACTGAGTTGTATTGGCTCGAACGAATGATATTGGCTCTAACGAAGGGTCGGACGAGTCTGGCGAGGGTGCCAACCACCCCGGTGAAAAGCAAGCATCAAAGGGCACCGGCCTCACCACCTATGGGTTTTATGTAGCCAGGGCTTCCAGCCCTGGCAAACCAGGCCAGGATGGCCTGGCTACGCAGGCTTGGAGCGGCTGTTCAGGTTGATTTCGGGGAACCGATAGGTGTTGAGGGGCACCGGCTCCACCCACACTCAGGCGACGAGGTCTATGATGATGACTCCACCCATGGTGCGGACGGAGGCAGTGAAAAAAATGGCCCTAAAGCCTGTGCACTATCGTGTCGTTGGACAAGACGACTACATGCTGGACATTCGCGTCGAGGCGTCTGGCGCCTATCGCATCGATTGCGGCGATCACAGCAGTCACAAGCCGCGCCGAGGTCAACTAACGGTCGCTGAGCAAGCCCGGCTCCAAGCCTTGATCGAGGCGCTCGGCGAGCCGTGCGAGCACCCAGCGCCCGAAGGCGCCAGCGGCTTCGTCGCGGAGCTACGCGTCGGGTCGGCACCGGACGTCGGCAGCTACCGTTTCTGGGAGGGCGCCCTTGAGCAAGCGCCGGATCTACACGCCTTGGTACGGGCGCTCGAGGTCATCTGATCAGGACGTCGAGGCGACTTCCGGGAAACAACAGGCGTCGATCATCGTTTCGGCCAATCGTCTTCTGTAGGGTGGACAAGCGCAGCGCAGTCCACCAACGCCGACGCGGGATTCGGTGGACTTCGCTCTCGCTCGTCCACCCTACCGGCCCAACTGATGACCAAGGCCAAACAACAGGCTCCTAGGAGCCTGTCCGACTTGGGGGGGATCGAAGCGAGGAAGTGGAAGAGCGAGGCCATTTCGTTCCGGTTTTGAGGCGCATAGTGGTTCTATGTAACGAAAAAGCGGGGCGAAAGGGACCGTTCTCCCGATTCCGCAGCCGATTCATCCTAAGTCGGACAGGCTCCTAGAATCCTTAGGGGCGCAAAATGCCTGCAGATGAATCAAATTTCGATCAAGCGTCCGACCATCCAAGGCCCTCGGGATCGGGATCGGGATCGGGATCGGGATCGGGATCGGGATCGAACCGACGATAGCGATCCCGAGGGCATGACGCGTCGGTCTGAGGCGAAGCCTCGCTAGGCTTGAGCGAAGCGCTCGGCGCTTATATGCGCGGGGCTGGATGCCCCGCCAGGATCTAGCGCGCTCAGTGCGCCCGGGAAACGAGACCAAGGGACTTCAGCTCCTGCGCCTCCAGCTCGGCCGGTGCGGCAGGCATCGCCAAGAAGAACCCTTGCGCGGCATGACAGCCCTCGCGACGCAGGAAGTCCAACTGCGCCTGGGTCTCGACACCTTCAGCCACCACGCGCAGCTCCAGGCCGCGACCAAGACCGATGATGGTGCTGACGAGCAGATCGCTCGCCGCATCACGACCGATCGCCTCCACAAAGGTCCGATCCAGCTTCAAGGTATCGATGGGGAGGTGCTTCAGCAGCGCTAGCGATGAATAGCCGGTACCGAAGTGATCGATGGCCACACCCAGCCCCTGCCGTCTGAGCTTGCTGAGGGTCTCGATGAGGCGTGGATCGCGGGCTATCAGCAGGCTCTCAGTGATCTCGAGTTCGACGCTTCTGGGCGGCAGCGCGTCAGCGAAGGCCTGGAGCCGCGCGGCAAGCCCATGGTCGCTGAACTGGCAATTGGCAAGATTCAGGGAGACCGACGGCGTCGCGCCCTGGGCAGACCAGAGCGCGAGCTGACGCTCCAGCTCTTCGATGACCCAGATGCCGATCGGCAAGATTAGCCCGGATTCCTCGGCGACCGAGATGAAGGCGCCCGGCTCGAGCAGTCCGCGCTCGGGATGCTCCCAGCGCAACAGGGCCTCGAGCGACTGAACCGCGCCCGACTCCAGATCGATGATCGGCTGGTAGTACAACCTGAATTCGCCGTGATCCAGCGCCTGGCGCAGCCCCGCCTCGACATCCAGGCGACGCGACGCCAGCTCCCCCATCGAAGCGGTAAAGAAGCAAAAGGTGTTGCGACCCGAGAGCTTGGCCGCGTAGAGCGCGGTGTCGGCATGCTTGAGCAAGGCTTCGGGTGTGTCGCCATTCTGCGGACTCAGCGCAATGCCGACAGAGACCGTACAGACGATGATCCGCTCGGAGCAATGAAAGGGCTCGCGAAAACGCTCGACGATGTGCTCGGCGACCGAGGTCACGAGTCGCTCAGCGCCTCGCCCCTTGAGGATGACCGTCAGCTCGTCCCCGCCCAGACGCGCGACCGTGTTGGCAACCACACCGCCGCGCCCGTTGGCGCCAGTGGTCGCGTCATCGACCGCCAGTTGCAGTCGCCGGGCGGCCTGGCGCAGCAGCTCATCGCCGACTCCATGACCCAGGGAATCGTTGATGCGCTTGAACAGATCGAGATCCAGATAGAGCAGCGCGACCCTGTCCTCGCGGCGTCGGGTGGTCTTGAGCGCGGCCGCAAGGTCTTGATTGAACTGCTGGCGGTTCGCCAGCCCGGTAAGACTGTCCTGATAGGCAAGCTGGTGGATCACGCGTTGACGGCGGCGGCGCTCGGTCATGTCGCGCAGCAGCAGGATGACCTGCTCACCGTCGACGGCGATCAGCCGCGCATCGAACATCAGTGGATCACCCTGGGCGTCCGGCAGCTCGACCTCAAGCTCCCGGACACCATGCTCGGAGAGCGTGGTCTCGAGTTCGCGCAGGATCATGGCGCAAATCGCTTCCGGCAGCAGATCACAGAGCTTCTCGACTTGCGTATCCGGCTGCACACCGATCTTCTCCAGCACACTTCCGAGCTTATGCTGCAGCACGCTGCCCTCGGCATCCAGCCGCATCAGTGCATCCGGAATGGCCGCGATGAGGGCGCTATTGCGCGCCTCGCTGCGATGCAGCGCATCCATGGTCGCATGGCCCCGCAGCATGTAGCGGATCCGATGCGTCAGCAGGCTCCAGTTGATGGGCTTTGCATAGAAATCAGTGGCACCCGACTCATAGGCGCACTCGATGGCCGTGGTGTCCTCCAAGCCGGTCATGATCAGAATCGGCGTCAGCTCCAGACCGGGCAGCCGGCGCAAGCGTCGACAGGTCTCGTAGCCGTTCATGTCCGGCATCATGACATCGAGCAGGACGAGATCCGGACGCTGAAAGCGCGACGCCTCAATGGCACCTTGCCCATCATGGGCACCCGCGAAGCGCAGCCCGGCGCGCTCGAGCGCGACCTGGGCGACCGAGTGGACGGTCGCATTGTCATCGACGACCAAGACCAAGGGCCGCCCAGGCGCCACGCTGTCCGCCTCGGGCCCAGCATCCGCCGCGAGCAGCGAACTCTTGGCGGACACCTGGGCCGACGCCGCTCCTCCGTGCATCACCACGGCCCCGGCCTGAGCATCAGCCGCGCGCTCAGCGTGGTCGAGCAAAGACTCGACGGCTTGACGCGACTCGGCTTCGATCCGATCCAAACACTCGACGACCTGGCTCGGCGGAAAATAGGTGCAGCCAGCACTCGAGAACTGCTCCAGGCGCCCGCAGAGGGTGCCCAACCTGGCGGCGCCAAGGATCCGCGCAGCGGAGCGCAGCGAATGGGCGGACTCGGCGACGCCTTGCGGCCGCCCCTCTTGCAGACCCTCTCGGATCTTTGCGATCAGCCCAGGTGAGGACTCGAGGAAGCTGCGCGCCACACGCGCGATGAGGGCATCCTCGCCTGAGGGGTTCAGGTCCCTCACCTCGTCCAATGCCGTTGGCTCCAGGACAGGCAGGCCATCTAAATCATCAAGCTCCAAGGTCTCCGCCGGAGGCGGCTTGCCGAGATCCGCAAGCCGGTCCAGGTCAGCCTCCTCGGGACTGGTCATCCTTGCCATGTGCCCAAGCGCGCGCTCCCGCGACCAGCGCATCAGGGCCGCCCGCAGGGCCGTCAGCGAGACCGGCTTGGTCAGATAGTCGTCCATGCCCGCAGCCTGACAGCGCTCCCGATCGCCCTCCATCGCATGCGCTGTCAGGGCGATAATGGGCAGGGGTCGCCGCGAACTGCCCGACTCCTCCAGCCGGATTCTGCGCGTCGCCTCATAGCCATCCATCACCGGCATCTTGCAGTCCATGAGGATCAGATCGAAAGGCTCGGCGGCCAGGGCCTCAGTGGCGGCCTTGCCATCGTAGACAGCCTTGGATTTGCAGCCCAGGACCTCCAGCATGGCACCAGCCGTATCCTGATTCGCGGCGTTGTCGTCGGCGACCAGCACCTTGAGACCAAGCGCTTGGGAAACCTGGGCACCGCTCGCCGCAACCGCCGTTGCAGCAGGCTCTTCCGCTGCGCGCCGACCACAGAGCCGCAGCAAGGACGCGAGCAATTGACGCTGGCGCACTGGCTTGGTCAAGGATGTCTCGATACCGAGTGCCGCCACCTCCGCCATCACCCAGCCGGGACGTGCGGGCGCCAGGTAGAGGATTGGCAGGTCCCGGGGAGGGGACTCAGCGCTCGGGATTCTGACCGAGACCAACGACTGGATGCCGGGAAGCTCCGAATCCAGAATCATGGCGTGCAGCGCGGCCTCGCCTCGCACCGCATCGTCGATGACAGCGGATGCCTGATCCGCATCGGCGCATGCGAACACTTGGGCACCAAATCGGCCCAGGCAGCCCGCCAAGATCTCCCGACTGAGCGGCTGCGGCACCGCCAGCAAGATGCTGAGCCCCTTGAGCGGCATCTCGACCTGTCCCAGGCTCGAACCCTGATGAGCAACCCTGACCGGCAGCGACATCCAAAGGCTCATGCCGCGCTCGCCGCTCATCTCAAGACCCGTGGTCCCACCCATCAGGCCGACCAAGGTCTTGCTGATCCCAAGTCCCTGCCCTGCTCCACCTCTGTGCTGGACCGCCCCCTCGGCGCTCTGCGCAAAGCGCTCGAGCGCATCATCACGAATCGCGGCCATGACATCGGCCTGCGTCGCCAATGCCGTGAGTCTGATCTCGGCGCGCTCGCCATCACGGGATAGAACCGTCGCCCGAACGACCAGCTCGCCCCCTTGGAGGCGCTGCAGCAGCGCGCCGATGAGGCCCGCCAAGGCCTGACCGAAACGCACGCGATCGAGCCGCACATGCTCGGGTAGGTCCGTGGCGAGGTCCGCGCTCAACGTGACCCCCTTGTTCTGCGCGCGCCGGCCGAAGAGATCGAGGGTCTCCTCGATGCGCTCCCGAAGGTCGATCTCGCGCTCTTCGAGCTGGGCCTCTCCGGAAGCGATGCTCCAGACGTCCAGCATCTCGCTCAAGGCCATGTGCAGAGCCTGGCCGGAGCGCATCAGGGCCTCAACGAAGCGCCGCTGCTCGAGCCTTAACTCAGTGCCGAGCAGCACCTCACTGGTGCCCAACAAGCCATTGAGTTGGGTATGGATCTCGTGACTCATCTCGGCCAGAAAGTCCATTCGGCCGAGATTGGTCGGGATGTCCGCCGGCTTGTCGACGGGGAGGACCGAAGCCTCCTCGTGGCGCGCGGAATCCCTGGGAACACCACAATCCCTGGGAACACCAAAATCCCTGGAGCCATCGGCGTCAGCATCCGCTGCCGTCCCGAGGGGCGATGCGGCTGGAGCGTCTTGGGCGGCGGCATCCACTTGCACGGCTGGCGCAGTGGCAAGGGCAGGATCAGCCTCGGCGTCCCGCGCAGCCCCAAGCAAACGCCGCTGCAGAGCGGCAGCGAGCCCCCATCCAGCGCCAACCGCCAGGAGCAGTGCGCCGAGCCCAAACGCCAAGCGTGCGCCTAGGGACAGGCTGAGCAGCAGGACAAGCGTCAAGAGCGATGCTGCAACCAGCAGCGTAGTCAGCGCACTCCAAAGCCGAATACGGGAGAGCTGAGCGTCGAAGATCGCGAATGAAGAGGCTTTCATTTGAGAGCAACCAAGGACTTTCCCTAATACTCCCGGGCAGGATCGCCCGATAGTCATCCTGAAGAAGCTGTCTGGAAACTCGGGACGACTGCAGTCGCCCCTACACCCGCCCATCAGGGTCTCGACGATGATTTTCAGACAACCTCTAAACCAGCGCTTCATCCAGAGAAGCTGCGCCAAAACCATGCCCCAAATGCGGAGCAACGGATTCGACTCATGTGCGCGTCTCCTGTCCCGCCGCCGGAGGCACATCGGCGGCATGGGATCCCTGCGCATGGCGATCGCGCGGCGACCAGCGCCGCAGCACCTGGGCCAGCTCTAACAGCTTGAATGGCTTGCTGAGATAGTCGTCCATGCCCGCTGCCAGCACCCGATCCCGATCGCCCAGCATGGCATGCGCAGTGAGCGCAATGATGGGAACATGGCCGCCCTCACGGCGCTCTTGGGAGCGCACCCGTCTTGTCGCCTCATAGCCATCCATCGCAGGCATCTGACAATCCATGAGAATCAGGTCCGGTGTCTGAGCCGCCAGCGCATCCAGCAAGGCCGCGCCGTCCGAGCACAGCATCGCGCGACATCCGAGGGCTCGCAGCATGCTCTCGATCACCTCTTGGTTGACCGCGTTGTCCTCGGCGACTAAGACATCGAGCCCCAGGCTCGCCGGCTGGCCGAGCTGCGGATCTGTATCGGCCCTGTCGGCGCCCGCCACCCTCCGACGCAAATCGGTAATCATAGCACCCAGACAGCGCGACAGCTCGTGCGAACCGATCGGCGTCGTCAAGACTCTAAGGCGCCCCCAGGCCAGATCGATTCCCTGCTCGCGGCCGCGCGGGCTGAGGGCCAGCGCGGCCGCAGACTGCGCGATGAGTTCTACCAGCACGCGACCCGCGGGACCTTCGCGCGCAGGCAGCTGCGCCTGGTCCAGGATGATGAGGTCGAAGGGATCTCCGGCAGAGCCACGGGTCAGGGCGACCACCAAGGCGTCGCGCAGGTCATGCTCGCAGACGACCTCGCCCCCCCACGCCTTGAGAGAGCGACGGAGATCTTCACGTGCCTGGTCGTCAGCGGTGATCGCCAAGGCGCGAAATCCCCGCAGGTAGAGGTCTGGCTCGAGCAGCGGCTCCCTTTGCTTATCGAGCCAAATCTCGAACCGGAATACCGAGCCCTGCCCCAATAGACTCTCCACCTCGATGACGCCACCCATGAGTTCGACCAGCTGCCTGCTGATGCTCAGACCGAGACCCGTTCCACCATAGCGCCGCGAGGTCGAGGAATCGGCTTGATTGAAGCGCTCGAAAATCAGCTCGCAATCCTCGGGCGCGAGTCCGATCCCGGTATCCGCGACCTCGATTCGCGTATGCATCCTCGTGGCGGTCTCCGCAAGACAAGAGAGGCGCAGCTGCACGCTGCCGCGCTCGGTGAACTTCACGGCATTCGACAGCAGATTGGTCAGCACCTGCTGCAACCGACCTGCGTCCCCGCGCACCAGGCTAGGAAAGCCGGCCGGAATCTGGACTTGAAAGCCAAGCCCCTTGGTGCGCGCGCTCTCGGCGAGCAGATCCATGGTGCGCTCGACGACCGCGCAGAGGTCGAAATCCAACTGCTCGAGTTCCAAGCGTCCGGCCTCGATCTTGGAGAAGTCGAGGATGTCGTTGATGATCGCCAGGAGCGCGTCGGCCGAGAACTGGATGGTCTGAGTAAAATGCCGCTGCCGCGCGTCCAGGCTCGTGCCCTGCAGCAGCTCAGCCATCCCCAGGATGCCGTTCATCGGGGTCCTGATCTCATGGCTCATTGATGCCAGGAATTGGGACTTCGCCTTGCTGCCCGCCTCGGCCGCATCGCGTGCCTCGCGCAGTTCCACATCGCGCAGCTCGATCTGCTCGAGCATGGTGTTGAAGGCCCGCATCAAGGTGCCGAGTTCGTCGCGTTGGCCAGCATTGAGTCGAACCGAAAAATCCTGCTGTGCGGCAGTGCGCTCCATCACCTCAGCGATATCGCGAATCGGCTGTGAGATGAGACGGTGGAGACGCGCGGCGAGCAGAAAAGCGACAACCGTGCCCGCCAAGAAGATCAGCAGCGCAAGCAGCACTTGATAGAGGATGCGCTGGCCAAGCTCCGTCGTATCGTATTGGATATCCAGGTAGCCAAGCTTTCTGTCGTTGACCAGCACGGCCAGATCGAGATCAAGATATCCATCTCGAAAATTGAGGATTGAGGATCGCCCCGAGAACTCTCGGCTGAGCAATGTCTCCCACTCGGCGCGCTCGTCCTCGAGGATGTCCTTGACCCAATCGCGATGCTGGGGGCGCGGACTTTCGTAGTCTGCGAACAGGGTCTTGTCAGCCGTCCTCAGCTGAATACTGATGACGTCCTCCTCGCTGCCCAGTGCCGCCAAGACTTCCTCGGCGGCATCCGCGTCCTTGAATGCCAAGGGCGCCGCGACATTGATGCTGGCAACCCGGGAAAGGGCGCCGATACGCTCGACCAGCGCAGCACGCATGGCAACGATGTCCATCACCGAGACCAGCACCACCGAAATGCCCAGAACCACGGCGGCAACGAGCATCACCACGGTGATGACCTTCCAGCGAATCGACAGGTTTTGAAAGCGCGGCATCAACCTCTACTGCCCCGCCTCGCTCGAGACGAGAATGGACAGCCGCAGCAGCTTCGAGCTGATGCGAATCCCTTCACGCTCCGCCATTTCGCGGTTGATGACGGCACGCAGCTTCCCGCCCTTGCGGACCAGGCCGATCATCCCGCCGGATCGGGCAAAGGCTTCCGAGTCACCAACCGTCAGCACCGGCATCCCCTTGACCGCGTTCAGGACTTGGGAGCGCCCCTGAGACGCAGAGTCATCGAGGTAGATGATGTGACAGCGACGCCATGACGATGGATCTTCGGCAGCGATCAGACGCAGCTGACGCTGGCCCAAGGTCTCTTCAGCAAGCACGCTTCTCAAACTGCCGGTCAGCACCTGACTCCCCAGCACGCAGTATCGGAAGGGGCTCGAGGGCGCCTCGAAGGCCTCGGCCGGCCAGTCGATGAAAATTGAGAAATTGAGCAGAAAGACGGCACGCAGATCGGCCTCGGAATAAGATTGGGCGCGAGCATCGCAGAGCGGATAGATGAAGCAGCAAAGCAGCAGACCAATGAGGAAGGGAGCAAAGCTGCCACAAACACGCCCAGACCAGGCGTGCGGCAGCCGTCCGGCTCCATGCCGACAATGAATTCGCGAGATCGACGTCATCCAAGAGAGACCAGTTCGTTCCTTGGCTCCAGTCCGGCGACCCACTCGACCGCCCGACCAACTGCTCCGTCGCAGAATACCCAGCATCTGGCCGTCTGGCCGTCTGGCCGTCTGGCCGTCTGGCCGTCGCCAGCATACCCCAAACTAGCGCATCAAGCCCCCGCACGCCACGGGGTGCCCCCTCCAGCCTCAGACTCCCCGCGCGGAAATCTCGCCTCGAAAGCGCCTCAAAAGAACCATTTCGCCTGAAGCATCAGGCTCCGCTCGACTTGAGTATAGACCAGCCCCTCCGGCTCAGAGTTGCCCCCGAACTTGGAAAACTCCGGATGGGTATCGTCGAGCAGGTTCTTGCCCACCAAGCTGAGTTCGAGGTCCGGGCGCACCTGCCAGCCGAGCCGGATGTCCAGCCGCGGATAGGCTGCGGTATCGAAATTGATCAGCTCGTCGACATAGTAGAAGTTGACATCCAGCTCCAAGTCCGACCGCAGATCGAGCCATGAGCGCAGGCTCACCTGATTGCGCGGCGCGGAATCGTCGCTGATCAAGCTCAGAATCGAGGTACCGGACACCGGGTCGTCGGTGGCCAGCTCCATCCGCAGCCAACTGTAGGCCAGCTTGAGCCGCCAGATGGAAGTCACGTCCCAGTTGCTAGCCAGCTCGATGCCGTAGCCCTCGCCGCGTCCCACATTCTGCGAGACAGTCAAGCGCCCGTCTGCGCTCGTCTCGTACCCCTGGAGCTGATCGTAGTCGTTGAAGAAGGTGGTGAGGTCGAACGAGAAGCGCTCGGTGGGCCGCATCCTCAGCCCGACTTCGTAGGCGGTGAGTCGCTCCGACTCCAGGTCCGGGTTGCCGGACACAACGATCACGCCAGCGTCGATATAGGAGTCGCTGTTGAACCTCGAGGTGATGCGCACCGCACGGGAGACCGCCGCCCAAACATTCGTGGTCGGTGACGCATTCCACAGCATGCGAATCGTGGGCATCACCTCCCAACCCGTGTAGTCATTGTGCTCGAACTTGCTGCCGACGATCAGGTGGAAGTTGTCGCTCAAGGGGCTGAAGTCGTCCTGAATGAAGAAGCTCCAAGTGGAGTCGTTGCGCTGCGACGGATCGATTTCCAGGGCGGAGCCGGTGGTCACGGAGATGTCGTCCCGCGTCAGACGATAGCCGACGCCCCAGACCAGCAGATGTTTCTCGGCAAGGGTCAGGTACTGCTGAAAATCCACATCGAAGATGTCTCGCACCTCGGTCAGCGTCCAATTCGATCGGCGCGTCTGATCGTAGTAGGCCTTGAGTTCCATGCCCGAGTCCAATCCCTGCTGACGCGTCCAGCGCGCGAGCAGATTTCCGCCAGACGTATTGCTCTCGGTCTCGGTCGTCGTCCCGCGACGGCTAACGGTCGCACCCGCATTGCCCCAATAGCCATCACCCTGCAAATTGAGCACATCCGTCGCGGAGAGATCGAGGTCGGCACGAAAACCCAGCCTCCCGTCGCGCCAATCATCCGCCGCATCCTCTCCGGTCATGGTCACGCTCGAATCACGCTCGAAGCCCTTGGCGGAGATCCGGAAGGACTTACCCTCGCCCAGACTATGGCCGTAGCGCAAGGCGCCCAGCATCCGCTCATCGGTGCCCACGACCAGCTTGGCGAGGCCACCCTCGGTATCGTGAGACGAGCGGGTGATAATGTTGATGATTCCGTTGACTGCGTTGGCGCCCCACAGCGTCGCGCCGGGCCCGCGGATGACCTCGATGCGCTCGATATCGTCAAGCACCACATCTTGAGCATCCCAGTAGACGCCGGAATAAAACGGCGTATAGAGCGTACGACCGTCCATCTGCACCAGCAGTTTGGAGGCGTGGCGGCCATTGAAACCGCGCGCCGCGATCGCCCACTTGTTGGCATCGAGCTGAGCCACCTGCAGACCAGGGACCATGCGCAGCAGCTCCGGGATATTGGTCGCCCCGGATCGGCGGATGTCCTCGCGCGAGATCACGAAGAGCGCGGCCGTAGCATCGGCGTATTTCTGTGACCGCCGCGAAACGGAGGTCACGGAGATGTTCATCAATTCCTCGATGCTCATATGCTTGAGCAGGGAGACCCCCTGATCATGGGGCGCCTCCTCGGCCCAAGCCGATGCGGCCGCAACACAAGCGGTCAACAGCAAAGCTGCCGCGCCATGGGGACCCTGGCGGGAGGCACGCGCGCGACGAATCGCAAGGGAGGCGATGACTGCCGCAAGGCGAGGGCGCTCGGCCTGAGCCGCCCGGAGCACGACAGGCCCAAGGCAGCGGATGATTTTTGTCATTGGATCGGCCCTCGACAGCCACGTCAGACCGTCGTAAACATACGCGGTGTAGGGCTAAATTACCCCGCCATGTCCTGCAAGTCGAGCGCACCCAACCCACGTGTACAGCGCTGAACACCGCTCGCGAGCATGCTCGCTCGGGCGAGTCGATTACCGCCGGCCGCCGACCAAGCAGCTCGGGGAGCTTGTCCTCCGCCGCAGCTCCCGCGCCGCCTCCGCAAGGCTCAAACCCTTCGACCCAAATCCGGCAATTGGAACCTCGAAGGCGAGAGGACACGAAGACGCGAGGCACAGGAACCATGAGGCTGAATTGTCTTGCGTGCGTCATTCACCCTCTTGGCGAATGGTCGATGCCTCTGCAATCCTCTTGAAATCCGTTGCGGTCTTCCTACCCTTAGCACTCCGACTGCACCTTAGAAAGCGTCCATCAACAACTTCCCCCCTTTCGCGAAGGGGGGGTAAAGGGGGGATTTCGGGCGGCATCGCTCGCATCGGGAAACAATTGGTGGACACTTTCTCAACGGGCTCAAGACTCCGAGAACACGATCAATCGGACAGCCGCTAGCCGGAAACCCTAATGCCTCTAATCGACAAGGAGAGAACAACCATGCATCACCCCAAGACCCACAAGCTCGGACGTCACGCCGTCATCGCCTTCGCTGGCCTGCTTGCCATGGCACTCGCAGGCTGCGGCCAGGACCAGGAGGCGAGCCCCGAGCAACCGGCGGGCCCGGCGGAGCGAATGGGCAAACAGCTGGACGCAGCGATGGAAAAGGCAGGAAAGCAGGCCGAGGCCGCCATGAGCGAGACGAGCGAGCGGGTCAACGCCTCCGCGCAGCAGGCCGGCGAGAAGATCGATGAGAGCCTGAAGAAAGCGCAGACCGGTCTCGCCGAGGCTGCTGATGCCGCCGCAGCGCGATTGGAGGCAACCAGTGAGCGTCTGAGCAATTCGGCTGAGGAGTCTGAGCCGACAAAGACGGCCGACTGAGAGGCTGTCTGAATATTGCAATCGCCCTCCCGCCAGTGCCAAGGGCCACTAGAATCCCTGAGGGCGCAAAATGCTTGCAGGTGAGTCAAATTTCGATGAAGCGTCCGACCATCCAAGGCCGTCGGTATCGGTATCGGTATCGAACCGACGATAGCGA
>NZ_JAAIJR010000131.1 GCF_010915725.1 Thiorhodococcus mannitoliphagus | reverse complement strand
TCGGGATCGGGATCGGGATCGGGATCGGGATCGAACCGACGATAGCGATTCCGATCCCGATAGCGATCCCGATGGCATGACGCGTCGGTCTGAGGCGAAGCCTCCCTAGGAGTTTCCAGACAGCGTCTAAGCCCGGGCGAACCTTCATGCGCTGATTCCCTGTCGCGCAGGGGACTCTGATCGCGAAGCGGCTTAAACTTGAGCCGCTATCATCGACCAAGCGGGTTTGCGCACCGCACCTGGCTTCGGAGCCTGCGCATCCACGATCACGGCGCAGCAAGGCTGCGGCGATGATTCACCTGAATACCCCTGAGCATCAATGAGCGTTTCGATCGATTCACTGGATTCCGAGGAACGACCCGACGAGGCATCGCGACAGCCGCCGCCGAGCCTGGATGCCCTGCATGAATTCTCCACCCTCGTCGCGACCGGGTTGGATCAGGAGCACTTGTTGGAGGCGATTCTGGAAAGCGCCCTGCGCCTTCCGGAACTCGATGGGGGCGGCCTCTACTGGCGCGAGCCGGACGACAGCTATCGGCTGGTGGTCAGGCGCGGGCTTTCCGAGGCCTTCTTCGCCGAGGTCGAGCACTTGCCCGCCGATTCCCCCCAGGCGGCGATCATCCGACGCGGCCGTTTGGAATGCAGTTGTCATCCCTACCAGGCACATTGCACCGATGCCTCGCTGGTCCAGGTTGCCGCGCTGATCGAGGAGGGGATCCTTTCGGTGGTCGTGCTGCCAATCCACGTCGGCGGTCAGGCGCTCGCCTGTCTGAATCTGGGCAGCAAGCGGCCTGGGCTAGTCAACGCCTCGACCATCGCCACGCTCGATACCTTGGCCCGTCAGTTCACCCAAGCGCTGGAGCACTTACTCGCCAAGGTCGAGGCCAGCGGCCAGCGCCAGAACCTCGCGGGGCTGTTCGAGGCGATTACCGATTACCTCTTCGTGCTCGACACGGAGGCCCGCATCCTCCACTACAACCCGGCGGTTGCGACGGGACTGGGCTACGGCGATCGCCTGCTCGGCCAGCCGGTGTGGACCGTCCACCCGCCCGAAGTTCACGCGGAGGCCAAGCGCGTGGTGGCCGAGATGCTGGCAGGGAGCCGCGACAGCTGCCCCTTGCCACTGCTGAAGGCGAATGGCGAGCGGCGTCTGGTGGACACCCGCGTGGTGATGGGGCACTGGGACGGCCGGCCGGCGATCATCGGGGTGTCGCGCGACATCACAGAGCAGGTTCAACAGCAGGAAGCCCTACGCGACGAGCGGCACTTCTCGGCCGGGCTAATCGATGTTCTGCCGGGCGTCTTCTATCTGTTCGATGCGCAGGGCCGTTTGCTGCGCTGGAGCAATCTGGGCGCGGTCACCGGCTATCCCGATGAGCGGATCGCCGCGATGGGTGCCTTGGAATTCTTCGTGGAGGAAGACCGTGCCCGGGTGCAGCAGGCGGTGCTCCACACCTTGGAGCAAGGCGATGGTGTGGTCGAGGCGAATCTGCTCCTGGCGGACGGTCGCCAGATCCTCTACCGCATGGCCGCGCGGCGCATTTTCATTGGGAACGAGCCCCATTTGATTGGTATCGGGATCGACATCAGCGAGCAACAGACGACCCGACAAGCCCTGGAAGGGGTGCGCACCCATCTCACGACACTGATCAGCGCCATTCCCGATCTCGTCTGGCTCAAGGATCCGGACGGCGTCTACCTCAACTGCAACCCGGCCTTCGAGCGTTTCTTCGGCGCCTCCGAGGGGGAGATCGTCGGCCGGACCGATTACGACTTCGTTCCCGCCGAAGTGGCGGATTTCTTTCGCGCCCATGACCGCACGGCGGCGGAGGCAGGCAAACCAAGTATCAACGAAGATTGGCTGGAATTTGCCGCCGACGGCTATCGCGGGCTGTTCGAGACCGTCAAGGCGCCGATGCGAGCCGCCGACGGACGCCTGATCGGCGTCCTCGGCGTCGCGCGTGACATCACGGCGGCACGCACGGCTCAGGAGGCGTTGCGCGAGCGCGAGGAGATCTACAGCCTCATCTTCAACCAGGCGGGCGACGGCATCGAGCTGACGGACGCCGAGACGCTGCGCTTCGTCGAGGTCAACGACACCGCCTGCCGCCTCTTGGGCTACACCCGTGAGGAGCTTCTCGGGATGTCCCTGGTCGATATCCAGGGCGATCAAAACGAGGCGGTCTTTAGCGAGCGCGCGGCTCGGGTGCTCAACACGACGGGCATGGTCCGCTTCGACAGCAGGCATCGCCGGAAAGACGGCACTCTGCTGGACGTCCAGGTCAGTGTCCAGGCCGTGCGGCTGCGCGACCGGGACTATTTCGTCGGCGTCTGGCGCGACATCGGGGCGGAAAAGGCCAGCCAGATGGCGCTGGCGAATGAGGCCGAATGGCGGCGCGCACTCATCGAAAACTCCCGCGATGGCATCGCCATCTTCGACGAAAACCACGCAGCCATCGAGATCAATTCGCGCTTCGCCGAACTCTTGGGCTATGCCCCGGAGGAGGCCATCGGCCTGCGATCCTGGGACATCGATGTGGACCTCAGCGAGACCGACGTCCGCCACGGGTTCGCCGACCCGCTTGCCGTCAACGCCACCTTCGAGACCCGCCATCGACGCAAGGACGGCAGCCTCTACGATGCCGAGGTGAGCGTCCGGGGCGCCCGCATCGGCGGCCGCGAAATCTTCATCAGTCTCACGCGCGACATCAGCGACCGTAAGGCGCAGCAGCGCGCCCTGCAGGAGCGCGAGGAGATCTTCAGCGCCATCGTCAATCAGGCGACGGACGGCATCGTGCTGATCGACGCCGAGACGCTGCGTTTCACCGAGTTTAACGAGGCGGCCTGTCGCGGGCTTGGCTACACGCGCGAGGAATTCGCGAACATTAAGCTCAGTCAGATTGCAGGCGTTTGGGACAGGGAGCAGGTCGCGGAGCAGGCGCGCGCGCTGATCGAGCAGGGTGGCGGCATCTTCGAGGTCACCCATCGCGGCAAAGCGGGCGAGAGCCGCCATGTGCGCGCCTCGAATCGGCTCGTCGAGATTCAGGGTCGACGCTATTTCGCGGCCATCTGGTACGACGTCACCGAGCAGCGGCGCGCCGAGAAGATCTTGCGCGAGACCATGCTGTTCCTGCGCGAGAGCCAGTCCATCGCCCGTCTGGGGGGCTGGAAGGCCAATCCGATGACCGGCACGCTGATATGGACCGAAGAGATTTGCCACCTGCTTGGCCATCCCCTGGACGGCCTAGCCATCACGCTGGAAGAAGGGCTCAGGTACTACGCGCCCGAGTACCTGCCGCTGATCCGTCAGCGACTTCAAGAGTCCTGGGAAACCGGCTCCCCCTTCGCCTTGGAATGCGAGATGGTCAAGGCGTCTGGCCAGCGCTTCTGGGCGGAGCTGCGCTGTGTCGGCCGGGTCGACGGCGAGGACGAGTGCTACCTCGCCGGCACCTTCCAAGACATCAGCGAGCGCAAGCGCATCGCGGCCGAGCTCGACGCGCACCGCCATCACCTGGAGGAGCTGGTGGCCGAGCGCACGGCCGAGCTGGAGACCGCCAACCGCCAGCTCCTGATCAGCGATCTGCGGCTCAAAGCGATGTTCGAGATGAGCCAGCAGGCCGATACCATGGACGAGCATGCCCTCTTGCAGCGCGGTATCGACGAGGCGGTCAACCTAACGGGCAGCGAGATCGGCTATCTGCACTTCGTCAACGAAGACCAGGAAAGCATCCAGCTCCATACCTGGTCCACCGGCACCTTGACCCAGTGCATGACCCTTCAGGACCCTCATTATCCGCTCTCCTCCGCCGGGGTCTGGGCCGATGCAGCGCGCTGGCGCCGCCCCGTCGTCCACAACGATTATCAGAACCTCGCTGATCGTCGCGGCTATCCGGCGGGCCACGTCCACTTGAGCCGCCATCTGGGCGTGCCGGTAGTCGAGGGCGACAGGGTCAGGGCGCTCATTGGTGTCGGCAACAAGCCAACCCATTACGACGCGTCCGACGAGCACGAACTCCAGCTCATCGCCCAAGACCTGTGGCGGATCGTCATGCGCCGCCGCGCGGAGGCCGAGCTGGCCGCCGCCAAAGAGACCGCGGAGCAGGCCAACCGCGCCAAGAGTGCCTTCCTCGCCAACATGAGCCACGAGATCCGCACCCCGATGAACGCGATCCTGGGGCTCACCTATCTACTCCAGCAGGAGGAGGCCGACACCGGACGGCAGGCTCGGCTCGGCAAAATCGCCGGAGCCTCCCGTCATCTGCTCCAGCTCATCAACGACATCCTGGACCTGGCCAAGATCGAGGAGCAGAAGCTGGTCCTGGAAGTGACCGACCTCGCCCTGCCCGAGGTGCTGTCGAGCGTCTGCACGCTGATCGGCGAGAAGGCCTACGAGAAGGGACTGGAGCTGGTGGTGGATCTGGATCCGGTGCTGGCCGAGGGACCGAGCTTGCGCGGAGACCCGACCCGTTTGACCCAGATCCTGCTGAACTTCCTCGGCAACGCCGTCAAGTTCACCGAACGGGGCGCGGTCAGTCTGCGGGTGCGGCTGAAAGAGGACCGGGCGGAGGACCTGCTCATCCGCTTCGAGATCCAGGACACCGGCATCGGCATCGCGTCCGAGCACCTGAGGCGGCTCTTCCAGTCCTTCGAGCAGGCCGACAGCTCCACCACGCGCCGCTACGGCGGCACCGGCCTGGGGCTCGCCATCAACCGGCGGCTCGCCGACCTCATGGGCGGAGACGTGGGCGTCGAGAGCCGGCTCGGGGTGGGCAGCACCTTCTGGTTTACCGCCTGCCTCGGGAAGGGCGCCGTCGAGGCGCCGCGTCCACGCCAAGTCTCCAGGTTCGAAGGCCGGCGGGCGCTGGTGGTGGACGATCAGCCCGAGGCACGCGATGTGCTGACAAAGATGCTGCGCGGCTGCGGCATCGAAACGCTCGCCCTGGCGTCCGGCGAGGCCGCCCTGGAGCGGCTATCGGACAGCGCCGCCCCCTTCGACCTCATCGTGCTGGACTGGCGCATGCCTGGGCTGAACGGCATCGAGACCGCGCGGCGCATCGCCGCACTGCGCCTGACCCCGCCGCCCGTCCGCCTGCTCCTGGTGACCGCCTTCGACGATCCGGAGCTGCGCACCGAGGCCCGTGAGGCCGGCTTTGCCAACATTCTGATCAAACCGATCACGCCTTCGGCGGTCCACGATGTCCTCGGTCAGGTCTTCGCGGGCACCCCGCCCCAGAGACCCGAGGCCGGTCCGGGCGAGTCCGACGCCGAACGTGCCTTGTCACACACCTACCGCGGCAAGCGCGTGCTTCTGGCGGAGGACGACGCCATCAATCAGGAAGTCGGCAAGAGCCTCCTGAGCGCGGTCGGGCTGGTGGTGGACATCGCCAACGACGGCGCCGAGGCGCTCGCCATGGCCCGCGCCAACACCTATGCGCTCATCCTCATGGACATGCAGATGCCGGGCATGGACGGACTGGCCGCGACTCGCGCCATCCGCGCCCTTGCGGACCGCGCGGACGTGCCCATCCTCGCCATGACCGCTAACGCCTTCGCCGAGGACCGCGAGCGCTGCCTGGCCGTCGGCATGAACGACTTCCTTACCAAGCCGGTCGATCCGGACGCCCTCTATGCAACCTTAGTGAGCTGGCTGTCTCGGGCGCGGCCGGCCATTCCGACCGCGAGCGCCGGGGATGGCGAGCCAGGGGCGCTCGCTCTCGACCTGGAGCGCGGCCGGCGCACCTTCCGGGATGACGCGCTCTATGGGCGAATCCTGCTCAAGTTCGTCACGGCGCTTGGCTCGGCGGGACAGGAAATCGCCGATTTGCTGGCGGGTGGAGACACTTCCGAGGCGGCCACGCTGGCACACAAGATCAAAGGCGCCGCGAACTCGCTCGCCCTGACCGAAGTCGCGCGGATCGCCGCCGCCGTCGAGCGGTCGATTAAGGACGCGACCGAGCCCGGCGTGGGTCCCGACGATCTGCAAGAGGCTCTGGACGCCGCCGCCCGATCCATCGCCAGCTTCAGAAGCTGTCTGGAAAACAAGGAGCGAATTCATTCGCCCAACCGCCGGACCAAGGGCGAATGAATTCGCCCCTTGTCTCGACCATGATTTCCAGACAGCCTCTTAGAGGCTGTCTGAATATTGTAATCGCCCGAGCTGTAGGGGCGAATTCATTCGCCCTCCCGCCAGTGCCAAGGGCGACTAAAGTCGCCCCTTGAGGTTTTTCAGACAGCCTCTTAGGCCTGGCGCCGATCGTCGGACATGATGCGCTCACGCGCCTTCAACACCAACGCCAGTGCCCTCTCGAAGTCGAAGCTGGCGATATGATCCTCAAGCAGTGCGTAGTCAGCGCCGAGACCAGCGCTCAACTGCGCTCCATGCTCCTCGACCACGGCGAAGCACCGGGTATTGTCTTGGTCCAGTAGACCTGCCAGCTCGTCCAAGACCTGGTCGAGACGCTCGGGGTCATAGACATCGGCCGCTTCGCTGGGCTTGGCCTCGGGTGGTTGCGCAAGCAGGTGCTTGAGCGGCATGAAGTCTTTATCCAGCCTCGCGACCATGGATGCCAAGGCTGCGCGATCTGGACGGTCCGTATCGCGCAGCGCCGCGTTGAGCGCTGTCGCCGCTTCGGCAACCGCCGTGACCCCCAAGGTGCCCGCGACACCCTTCAGGGCATGGGCAAGCTGGCGCACCGTCTCGACGTCGTCTGCGGCCACGGCCTGCGACATGCGCTGCGGGTCCTCGCCGTGCGAGTTCAAGAAACGGCTGATCAAAGAGAGATATTTGCTGCGCTGCCCGCCCAGCATGGCGAGCCCACGCTCGACATCGACGCCTGGCAAGGCTTCAAGCTTTGCGACGAGCGCCTCCTCGGACAGTGCAAGCTCGGGCTCGCTGGACTCCAGAAGGGTGCGCTGAGGACTTGGCCGTTCCTCAGACGGAACGCTGGGCGCCGACTCGGGCAGCCAGCGCAGCAAGGCCCTGTAGAGATCACTCGGCTCGACCGGCTTCACAACGAAGTCGTTCATCCCAGCCTCGAAACAGGCTTGGCGATCGTCAGCAAAGGCATTGGCCGTCAAAGCAAGAATGGGTCGATCCCGCCAATCGGGCAGGTTGCGAATGGCACGGGTCGCGGTCAGGCCGTCCATGACGGGCATCTGCATATCCATGAGGATGAGGGCGTATTCCGTGCCGGATTGCGCTTTCTCCACGGCTTGCTGGCCATTCTCCGCGCTCTCGACGACGATACCCACCGCGTTCAGGAGCTGAATGGCCACATCACGATTGATGCTGTTGTCTTCGACAAGCAGGATCTTACTGCCCCGCGTACGCGCCCGCAGCTCGGCCTCGGCCTCCGTCTGCTCGAGCTCCACAGCCGCAAGCATCGGCTCGCCCGGCTCCAAGCAGGCGGTGAGCCAAAACCGGCTACCGACCCCAAACTCACTCTCAGCACCGGCCTCGCCACCCATCATCTGGGCGAGCTGACGCGTGATCGCCAAGCCGAGGCCAGTCCCGCCGAAGCGCCGCGTGGTGGAGTCATCGGCCTGCTGAAACGCCTCGAAGAGGCGAGATAGCCTGTCGGCAGGAACCCCGATGCCGGTATCCTCAACCTCGAAGTGGAGCTTTAGCCGCCCCGCGCGCTCGCCGACCACCTTCGCCCTCAAGGTCACAGCGCCTTGCTCAGTGAATTTGACCGCGTTGCCGGCATAATTCAGCAGCGCTTGCCGCAGCCGCGTCAGATCACCTCGCAGCCAGAGATGATCGCTCTCAATCTCCAGCTTCACCTGCAGCCCCTTGAGACGCGCCTCGTCCTGAATCAAAGAGCGCACCTGATCCAAGAGGCTCTCCAGCGCGAAATCACTCGTCTCGAGCTGAAGCTTCCCAGCCTCGATCTTGGAGAGGTCCAAGATATCGTTGATGACGGTGAGCAAGTGCCGCGCGGCACCGTCGATCTTGCTCAGCCGATCGAGATTGCGCGAACCGACCGTCTCGCGCCGCACCAGGTGCGTCAGGCCGATGATGGCGTTCATCGGCGTGCGGATCTCATGGCTCATGTTGGCAAGGAAGGCGCTCTTGGCGCGCGCAGCCGCCTCGGCCTGCTCGGCGCGACGCGCCAGCTCGGCCTCCATGTCGCGCTGCGGCCTGATGTCGCGCGAAAAGCCAACGGTGCCGAGCACGCTGCCATCGGCGTCGAGGATGGGCGCCTTGAAGGTCTCGAAGAGTGCGTCCGGCCACTGCGGCAAAGACTCCTCGATTGTCTTCTGCCGCCCGCTGGTGATCACCGCTTCATCATCGGCACGATGGCGCTCGGCAATATCGGGCGGCCGTACCTCCCGATCCGTCTTACCGAGCATCTCCTCCGAGTTCAGATTGTGACTCTCCGCAAAGACACTGTTGACGGCGAGAAAGTGTCCGTCCTTGTCTTTCAGCCAAGACATGTGCGGCAGATTGTCGATCAGGGCCTGAAGCGCCCTGGTCTTCTGCCGCAGCTCGATGGTCCGTGACTCGACCAACTCCTCCAGTTGGTTGCGATGACGCTCCAGTTCCTCGGCCAGGCGTTTCTTCTCGGTAACGTCTTGCTTGACGGCGACAAAATGGGTAACACGGCCGTCCGCCGCTCGGATCGGAGAGATGATCGAACTCTCGTGGTAGAGATCGCCGTTCTTGCGCTTGTTGACGAGATCCCCATGCCAAACATCGCCCTGCGTGATGGTCTTCCAAAGCGACTCGAAGGTCTCCACCGGCGTCAGGCCGGATCTGAGCATGCTCGGATTGCGCCCGATCGCCTCCTCCCGCGAGAAACCGCTTGCGGTCTCAAAGGCCTCGTTCACGTACTCGATGGTCCCGTTGAGATCCGTGATGATGATGCTCTCCGGGCTCTGCTCGACGGCGAGCGAGAGCTTGCGCAACTCCGCCTCCATGCGCCTGCGATCCGTGATGTCCCGAAAGACGCCACGGCGCCCGCGGAACACGCCCTCTGCACTTGTCACCGGGCGGCATAGGTGCTCGATCCAGCGCTGTTCTCCAGTTTTCGAGCGCAGACGCAGCTCGAGCCTCGCCTCGTCAGGATTCTCGGACGCGGATACTTCTGCTTGATGACGGCACCAGAGATCTCGGTCCTCTGGATGGATGAGTCGCACCAGCAAGTCCGGATCCGCCATGAAATCCGCCGCGCGGTAGCCCGTGATCTCGGTGCAAGCCGGGGAGACGTATTGGTAGTGTCCTTCAGCCCCCAGCCAATACTCCCAGTCCGGACTGTACTCGGCTAGGATGCGATAGCGCTCACGGGTCTCGCGAAGCCGGGCTTCGTCGCGCTGCCGATCGACATAGACGCTGATGTGCGCGGCGATGGCGTCCAGGAGCGACTGGTCGATCAGGGCCTCCTCGCCATCGCCGTCATCGGCCGGGCGCTCAGGATAGAAGACCGCAAGCTCACCAGCCTGGCCATCGGCGAGCTTGCAGGTGGAGCGCCGCGCCCAAGCCGAGGCATCTTCCGGCCCAGTCGAAAAGCTTCCCTCCGGCAGTCGGATGACCGCCTCGACCCGCGCGGGATAGCGACATGCCGCAACCAGGCGCGCGAGGATGCGCTGCAGGACCTGCCCCATCGGCTGCTGGACTTGACTGGTCTCATCCAGCACCGCATAGAGCAAGCCCAAGTCCGCAAGCCGAGCCTGTAGATCGGACTCACTGTCCCTCAGACGCTCGCTCGTCTCGAAGAGCGAACGCCGCTGCTCGACCGCTTCGGTGCGATCGACCACCGCGCAGACGTACTGATCCGTCTCGCCAGCAGGCGAAAACAGAGGCGCAATGTGCAGATCGCCGACGAAGCAGTCGCCAGCCCCGTCGCGGAATCGCACATCGCTCAGCTGTACGCTTTGCCCCCCCTCCAAATCGCGCCAGGCGCACATGACGACGTCCCGATCGCCCTCCTGGATGAGACGATCGAAATAGTGCTGATGGAAATGCGTGTGCTTGAGATTGAAGAGCGCCTGGGCGGCCATGTTGGCCTCCACCACCAGCCGACGATCATCCACGACCAACTCGGCGACCGGAAGCGTGTTGAAGAAGGCCGCAAAACGCTCGAGCGCACGCTGATTCTCGCGTTGCGCCCGCTGCAGCTCTTCGTTCTGGATCTGCAGCTCGGCCTGGTAGATACGCAGGCTTTCGACCACGGCCGCAACCTCGACATCGACGCCCTGCAGCATCGCATCAGGGATGTCGAAGGAACCGCGTTGCAGCGCTTCGAGCGCACGCGCGCGGATTTCATCGGTTGAAGGCTTCCTAGCATCTCCAGACATGACCATCTCCCGCTAGGTGCCGATCGGACGGCGCCAGCCGCAGCGGGCTGTCCGCCCGCGCATCTTGGTACAAGGTCCCCTGGGGGCGCGGCGAATTCAGTTCAGTGGTTGCGTGGCGCTGGCGCCAAGCACGCGACCTGGTGCAATGTATCGGCATTTCGCATTGACCGGCCCACGACCACTTGAACGATCGTCTCCCTCCGCTCGGGCAGCACTGCAGGCTGCCGCAAGACCTCGCCTGACTAAACATCCTACTCTTGACGGCCGAGCTTGATCCGGGTCCTTTTGAGCCTTGCGTCACAGCTTGGACGATCTGCCGACTAGGCTCGATGAGGTCTAGTCGAAAAACGAGCGACTGGTGCAAGTCCGCACCCGGCACGCTGTGACCGATCACGCAGTCTGGGGCAATCGACCTTGGCCATTGGAGGCACATGCGTATAGTAGTCAAGTATTAAACGCAGCTGAGGCAGCCACATCATGTCGATCGCACCTCGGGCCCTCGCACGCCTATCCAACGCCGCCCTCTACCCCTCGAAGTCATCGCTTACAGCTGCCTTCGAGATTGCCAAAAAAGCCAAGATCCCGCAAATGCCGGATGTGGTGATGGCGCTTAAACAAGAAGTGAGCAGCGCCGAGCCAGACCTCTCAAGAGCGGCGAATCTCATCGCCCAAGACCTGGCCATCACCGGTCATTTGCTCAAGACCATCAACTCCTCGGCCTTCAACCTCGGCACCAAGGTCGCCAGCGTCCAGCAAGCCGCCTCCTTGATGGGACTGAAACGCTTGAGCAACCTGGTCAGCGCGGAAGCGATCGACCAAATGCTCGCCGAGCAGCAAGGAACCGCGCGCATCATCTGGGAATCCATCATGGAAGAGGCCCAGCTCATTGCCCGCGTCTCGCAGGTGGTCCCGGGGATCAGCGACGACGAGGCCTATCTCTTCGGCATCATGCATGATGTCGGCTGCCTCATCTTCGCATCCATCTCACGCGACTACGGATCCGCCTGGAGCCTCAACAGCCACAGCGAGCCGAGCGAGCTGATCGCCTACGAGAAGCGCAACCTCGGCGTCGAGCACCACATCCTCGGCTTCCTGCTCGCCCGCCACTGGCAGCTACCGGATCACGTCGCGGTCGCGATCTGTCATCATCACACCCCGGGTCATCTCAACGCCGAAGACCCGCGCGTCGCACAACTGATCGCCATCTCCAAGCTCGCTCACTACCTGATCGCAATCTCACAGGGAACGGATGGCCTGCCGCAAATGCACGCCTATCGCGAAGAGGCCTGGCAGGACTTGGACATCAGCGAGCAAGACTGGACGGACTTGTGCGACAAAGCCGCGGCGGGCGAACTGACCAACTAGCACAGCGGCACCAGAGCAGGCTCGCGGCCTTGGTCATCAGTTGGGCCGGTAGGGTGGACGAGCGCATTGAAGTCCACCGAATCCCGCGTCGGCGTTGGTGGACTGCGCTGCGCTTGTCCACCCGGAAGACGACTGGCCGAAACGATGATCAACCGCCTTGGTTTCATGCTCTGCTGGTGGGAGCGGCGCCCCGCTGCGGCGCCTCTTCCATGATCCGGGGTAGCGCAATCACGCCTGCATGCGCGTTAGGCTGACTGTCCCCGGCTGCCAGCTGCTTCAAGGATATTGGCGGTCCAAGGCTGTCTCGCTTTAGACTAGCGCCTCAAGAAAGGCGTGCCGAACCCCCCAAGCGTAGGAGTCGACAAAGATGTCTAGCGTCCCGAGCAAAGCGCTCGAGATCTTTCCCAACCCCGAGCCCCAGCGTGACTACACCATCCGCATCCGGGTACCCGAGTTCACCTGCCTCTGTCCTAAGACCGGACAGCCGGACTTTGCCGAGCTGATGCTCGAGTATGTGCCGGATCAGAAGTGTGTGGAGCTGAAGTCGCTGAAGCTGTACGTCTGGTCTTTCCGCGACGAGGGCGGCTTCCATGAGGCGATGACCAACCAGATCCTCGGCGACCTAGTGGAGGCCACGCAGCCGCGCTTCATGCGTCTGACAGCCGACTTCAACGTGCGCGGCGGCATCTACACCACCGTGGTCGCCGAGCATCGTGCGCCGAGTTGGACCCCGCCCACACCGGTCTCGCTGCCCTGAGAGGCTGTCTGAATATTGCAATCGCCCGAGCTGTAGGGGCGAATTCATTCGCCCTCCCGCCGGTGCCAAGGGCGACTAAAGTCGCCCCTTGAAGTTTTTCAGACAGCCTCTGAGATCTGGTTGTTGGGCCTCATCCCTCGGCCCAACCGACCTATCCCTGCCGCACAAGCGCTATTCCATTAGATCGACCTGAATGCCGCGGGCCTCGAGTGCCGTGCGACGCTCAGAGAGGTAGCGCTGAAAACTCGGCTGCCAGCGATAGGCGCCAGTCGCAACATAGTCGAGGGCACCCTGGATGTGGAAGGCCTTGAGGTAGCCCTCGGTTCGGAAGACCTCCGCTCCGTCGGCGTCGAAGAAGACCAGACTCGGGGTGTACTCGATACCCATCTCCTTGGCCCAGTCGCGCGCAGCGAGTGTACGGCCATCCGGCGTCTGCAGCCTCTCGGTCGAGAAGGCATTCAGCACGGCGCCATCCAGCGCGCTGAGCGAGACGGCGACAGGCTCGCGCCGCAGGATGTCCAGGTGCAGCTCGTCGCAGGCCTTGCAGAGGGGCTGCTCGAACATCACCACCAGCGGGCGCTCCGACTCGGCCCGATTCTCGGCCAAGCGCAACGGCTTGGACAAAAACCCGCCCTCCTCGTGCAGTTGCCCCGTAGCCTGCTCTAGGCCGCCTGCCGCGGCAAACGCATTGAAGCCCTGACCGGACGACTCCAAGCGCTCCGCGACATAACGCAGCGCCGCCTGAAAACGATGCGGCGGAAAGTAGCCGTTGATGCGCAGCACGACATCGCCCGACTCGTCCAACAGCAGCAACGTCGGGGTGAACTGCACGCCAAGCGCACTGGCAAAGGCCTTCTCGGTCGTCGCCTCGCCATCCAGCGCCGTCACCTCGCGGTCGCCCCACAGATTGATCGCGATGACCTCGAAGTGCTCACGGGCCAAACTGGCGATGGCGCGATCGCCAAAGCTCTCGTGCAGCAGCTTGGCGCAGTAGGGACAGCCATCCTGATAGAAGTACAACATCAGCCGCTTACCGGCCGCTTCCGCCTCGGCCACATCCTCACGCAGATCCAAGAAGGATGCCTTGAACCACGCCGGTTGCTCGTGATAGCCCGGATTCTGCAGCCCGGGCGACAGCTTCGCCTCCTCTTGCGCCGCGAGCGCGACACTCACGACGACACTGAGCGCGACGGCAACAAGAAACCTGATCATCTTTGGCACCTGCTTGCAGATTGGAAATCGAAGGACCGCAGCGCTCATGAAACTCCTGCGCTCAACGTCGAGATGGGGATAACGACAGGAAATTCCTCTTAGTCTCCGCAAGACCCCGCATAGAAGAGCAAGGCGCCGCAAGGGTGCCGGATGTTGCCCTTGAGCGATGACAAAGGCCGCGCTATTCCCCGGGAGGCGAACCCGCGATAGAAGATCGGAAAATGAGCGACGCCACAGGCTCACTCTCTGAGCCACTAATTGTGTTAGAACGCTCTCCACCCAGGCCCGGAAGCGAAGAACCGACCCGAGCTGCTCGGGCCGACGTCACGAAAAGCAGGGAGGACCATTCGAGATGCCGAAAGGCGGCCTTTATCATCACTGCGGCCATCACGACGGCATCACCTTGTAGGGTGGAACGCGAAGCGGTTCCACCGTCGGCGTTGCGGTTGGCATCGCTGGCGGATCGCCCTGCGGGCATCCGCCCTACCGGCCTTGAAATGTTCATTCATCCGAGATGCCGAAAGGCGGCCTTTATCATCACTGCGGCCATCGCGACGGCATCACCTTGTAGGGTGGAACGCGAAGCG
>NZ_JAAIJR010000130.1 GCF_010915725.1 Thiorhodococcus mannitoliphagus | reverse complement strand
CTGCCAACTGCCAACTGCCAACTGCCAACTGCCAACTGCCAACTGCCAACTGCCAACTGCCAACTGCCAACTGCCAACGGATGGTGGCGCCGACCGTCACGGCGACCAGGGATGACCGAGAGCAGTGAGAGTCCGGCCGCTAGCGCTCTTGCGAGGGCTCGCGGCGCGTCTTTCTTGTGTCAGGCTTCATCCTGCTCCGCTCTCCCGACGCCGGCGAAGACCTGGTACGCCGGGTTGTCACTCTCCTCCCAGTAGGGATAGCCGAGCTCGTCGAGCGAGCGGTGGAAGTCTTCCTGATCTTCCGGCGGGATCTGCGCACCCATGAGGACGCGGCCATAAGCGGCGCCGTGGTTGCGATAGTGGAAGAGGCTGATGTTCCAGCGTTTGCCGAGCGCTGTGAGGAATCCCAGGAGTGCGCCCGGGCGTTCGGGGAACTCGAAACGCACCAGCGTCTCTTGCTCGATTCCCAAGGCGTGACCTCCGACCATGAAGCGGATGTGCTGCTTGGCGGTCTCGTTGTCCGTCATGTCGAGCACCTTGAAGTCCTTGCTGATGAGCCGCGCGATGAGTTCGGCACGTTCCTCGCTGCCCTTGGAGAGTTCGATGCCGACAAAGACTTGGGCGCGCTGGGCGTCGGAATAGCGATAGTTGAACTCGGTGATCTGGCGCTTGCCGAGCGTTTTGCAGAAGGCAAGAAAGCTGCCGGGCCGCTCTGGGATCTCGACGGCCAGTAGGGCCTCGCGGTGCTCGCCAAGCTCGGCGCGCTCGGCGACGTGACGCAGTCGGTCGAAGTTGATGTTGGCACCGCTCTCGATGGCGATCAGGTGGGCGCCGCGCGTGCCGGTCTTCTCGACCCAGCGCTTGAGCCCAGCAACGGCGAGGGCGCCGGCGGGCTCGGCGATGCCTCGGGTGTCGTCGAAGATATCCTTGATGGCGGCGCAGATCTCGTCCGTGGTCACCAGCACCACGTCGTCGACACGGGCGCGGGCGATCCTGAAGGTCTCCTCGCCAATGATCCGCACCGCGACGCCGTCCGCAAAGAGCCCCACTTGGGGTAAGGTCACGCGCTCGCCGGCCGCCAGCGCCGCATGCAGTGTCGGCGCCTCTTCGGGCTCGACGCCGATGATTCTGACCTCGGGATAGAGCCATTTCACATAGGCCGCGATGCCCGCAATGAGTCCGCCGCCGCCCACGGGGACGAAGATGGCGTAGGGCGGGCGCGGGTGCTGGCGCAGGATCTCCATGCCGATGGTGCCTTGGCCGGCGATCACGTCCGGATCGTCGAAGGGGTGTAGGAAGGTGAGGCCCCTTTCCTCCACCAGCTGCATTGCCTGGGCATAGGCCTCGTCATAGGAATCCCCGGCGAGGACCACCTTACCGCCGTAGGCTCGGACCGATCGGATCTTGATTCCCGGGGTGGTGCGCGGCATGACGATGGTGGCTTGAATCCCCAGTCGGCTCGCGCCAAGCGCGACGCCCTGTGCGTGGTTGCCCGCGCTTGCGGCGATGACCCCGCGCTCGCGCGCCAGTCCGCCGAGATGAATCAGCTTGTTGTAGGCGCCGCGCAGTTTGAAGGAGAACACGGGCTGCAGATCCTCGCGCTTGAGGAAGACCTCATTGCCGAGGCGCGTTGAGAGCTGTGGGGCTCGGGTCAGTGGCGTCTCTCGGGCCACGTCATAGACTCGTGCCTTCAGAATGCGCTCGATATAGGAATCTGGCATGCGGAATCTCAGGTGCTGCTTTGTGTTCGGTTGTCAGCGACAGGGCAATCAGCTGCCGGCCTTGGTTTCCTTGGGGGCTCCGCTGCCAGGAGCCTTCTTCCAAGCGGTGAATCGCAACAAGCCCTGCTCAACGCCCAACCGCCTCATTCCAAATAGCTGGATGCTGGTCGCTCTTTTCAGGGGCATGTTACAGGAATCGCCCGATGCCAGGCTTGATGTGGCCGGAGCCAGCGCGCACCCGCTGCGTGCTGTGATCCATCTGCGGCACCCGTGGCGCGAGACAATTCGGCATTTCGCTTGTCCAAGCTTGACGAGTACGACGGTTGACGCGGGGTTGCTAGGACGAGCCGATGCGATCTGTGTCCGTCGCGCAGCTGCCGTCTCAGTTTTGCGACGCTGTCAATGGGGTGGTGTCTCAGCAGGGTCAGCTCGAAGCGGCGACCCTCGTCCTTAGGTCAGTCCGAAAGACGGGGATGCGGGTGCCCCAATCGAGGGCGCTGAGGTGCTTGGTACCGCCCGCCTCAGCCTGGAGCCTGCGGATCCTGAAGGCAATTGCAACAGCGCGGACAGGCTCGAAAAGCGGGCATCACCAGGCGCTTGACGCACTAAATCGGTGCGGATTAGCTTAGACTCGAGCGACTCAGGCATGCGCTCAGCGTGGACATTGGCTCCGCGCGGTGTTGCGCCGAAATTGAATGAGGTCATGGCTTGCTTCTTGCTGTAGAGGCCGTACGACTTGTCTTTTCCCCTCCTCGCCCCGAGCGTTTCACTTCATGCTTTTGCGTCGTGATCGGCGCCGGGGTCGGGCGAGCATCATCAGCTTCCGAGTGAGGTCAATCAGAAATGTCGATCTTCGAACGCTATCAGTCACGCTACGAAGCCTCCCGAGAGGAGGTGTTGAGCCTGCAAGAGTATTTGGAGCTTTGTAAGGCCGATCCGAGTGTCTACGCCGGTCCGGCGGAGCGGTTGTTGATGGCGATCGGGGAGCCAAAGCTTGTCGACACCCGAGACGATCCGCGCCTCAGCCGCATCTTCCAGAACAAGGTGCTGCGTCGCTATCCGGCCTTCTCCGAATTCTATGGTATGGAGGAGTCGATCGAGCACCTGGTGTCTTACTTGAAGCATGCGGCGCAGGGGCTGGAAGAGAAAAAGCAGATTCTCTATCTGCTCGGGCCGGTCGGTGGCGGAAAGTCGTCGCTAGCCGAGAAGCTCAAGGAACTCATGCAGGAGACGCCTTTTTACGCCATTCATGGCTCTCCGGTCTTCGAGTCCCCGCTCAGCCTCTTCTCGCCGGAGGAGGATGGGCCGATCCTCGAAGAGGACTATGGCATTTCGGTTCGTTATCTAAAGACCATCATGTCGCCCTGGGCCGTGAAGCGGCTGCAGGAGTACAACGGCGACATCACCAAGTTCAAGGTGGTCAAGCTCTATCCCTCGATCCTCGAGCAGGTCGCGATCGCCAAGACTGAGCCCGGTGACGAGAACAACCAGGATATCTCGTCGCTCGTCGGCAAGGTCGACATCCGCCAGCTCGAGCGCTTCGCGCAGCACGACGCCGATGCTTATAGCTACTCGGGCGCGCTCTGCCGGGCCAATCAAGGGCTCATGGAGTTCGTCGAGATGTTCAAGGCGCCGATCAAGGTGCTGCATCCGCTGCTCACCGCGACTCAGGAAGGCAACTACAACGGGACCGAGGGTCTTTCGGCCTTGCCCTTCCAGGGGATCATTCTGGCCCACTCGAACGAGTCGGAATGGCAGACCTTCCGCAACAACAAGAACAATGAGGCCTTCCTCGACCGCGTCTTCATCGTCAAGGTGCCCTATTGCCTGCGCGTCAATGAAGAGGTGCACATCTACGACAAGCTCCTGCGCAACAGCTCGCTCTCGGACGCGCCCTGCGCACCAGGCACCTTGGAGATGATGGCGCAGTTCTCTGTTCTGACGCGCCTGAAGGAGCCGGAGAACTCGAGCATCTTCTCCAAGATGCGTGTCTATAACGGCGAGAACCTCAAGGATACGGATCCGAAGGCCAAGTCCGTGCAGGAATATCACGACTACGCCGGGGTCGATGAAGGGATGTCGGGCATCTCGACCCGTTTCGCGTTCAAAATCCTGTCGCAAGTCTTCAACTTCGATCACAGTGAGGTGGCCGCGAACCCGGTACACCTGCTCTACGTGCTCGAGCGCCAGATCGCCCGCGAGCAGCTTCCGCCGGAGATCCAGGAACGCTACCTCAGCTACCTCAAGCAATACCTGGCGCCGCGCTATGCCGAGTTCATCGGCAAAGAGCTGCAAACGGCCTACCTCGAGTCCTATGCGGAGTATGGTCAGAACATCTTCGATCGCTACGTCGTCTATGCCGACTACTGGATCCAGGATCAGGAGTACCGTGATCCGGACACCGGCGAGATGATGAATCGCGGCGCCTTGAACGAGGAACTGGAGAAGATCGAGAAGCCGGCGGGGATCTCCAACCCGAAGGATTTCCGCAACGAGATCGTCAACTTCGTGCTGCGCGCTCGTGCCAACAACGGTGGCGCCAACCCGAAGTGGACCAGCTACGAGAAGCTGCGGGTGGTGATCGAGAAGAAGATGTTCTCCAATACCGAAGACTTGCTGCCGGTCATCTCTTTCAATGCCAAGTCGTCCGTTGACGAGCAGAAGAAGCACGATCAGTTCGTCGATCGCATGACGGACAAGGGTTACACGCCGAAGCAGGTTCGCCTGCTTTCCGAGTGGTATCTGCGCGTCAGGAAGTCACAGTAAGCAGGGCATGAGGCCAGGGTCTGGGGCGCTTCGGCCCCGGACCATGGTCGCGTCCAGTCAATCGCCGAGCACTAGAGAACGCAGCATCCATGTCACATTTCATCGACCGGCGTTTGAACGGCAAGAACAAGAGCACGGTCAATCGCCAGCGCTTCCTCAAGCGCTATAAGACCCAGCTCAAGCGGGCCGTTGCCGACGCGGTCAACCAGCGCAGCATCACGGATATCGACTCGGGCGAGCGGGTCGGTATTCCGTCCAAGGACATCAGCGAGCCCGTCTTCCACCACGGCAAGGGTGGCTCCCGCGACATGGTCCATCCGGGGAACAAGGAGTTCATGCCCGGGGACCGGATTCGCCGTCCGGAGGGTGGTGGCGGCGACGGCCCCGGGCAGGGTAAGGCGGGTAAGGGCGGCAAGGGCGAGGACGACTTCGTCTTCGAACTCTCGCGCGAGGAGTTCATGGATCTGCTCTTCGACGACCTGGAACTGCCCAATCTGGTACGCAACCAGCTTATTGGGACGACCGAGTTCAAGACGGTTCGGGCCGGCTATTCGACCCAGGGCGCGCCGACCAACATCGATGTGGTGCGCTCGCTCAAGGGCGCCATCGCCCGTCGCACGGCGCTCGGTGCGCCATTACGGGGGCGGATTCGCGAACTCGAGGAAGCGATCGAGGGGCTGCTCGGCACGGGCGTCGGCGAGGACGATGCACGTATCCGGGAGTTACGCGAGGAGGTGGACCGGCTCAAGACCCGCGTAGCAGCGCTCCCCTTCATCGACACCTTCGACCTGCGCTTTCAGAGCTTCGTCAAGCTGCCCGAGCCGACCAGCAAGGCCGTCATGCTCTGCATCATGGACGTTTCCGGCTCCATGGATCAGGTGCGCAAGAACCTCGCGAAGCGGTTCTTCATCCTGCTCTATCTGTTTCTTCAGCGCAATTACGACAAGATCGAAGTTGTCTTCATCCGTCATCACACCATCGCTCAAGAGGTGGATGAGGAGGAGTTCTTCTACTCCAGGGAGACGGGCGGTACGGTCGTCTCCAGCGCCTTGAACCTGGCCTACGACCTTCTCAAGGAGCGCTACGACCCCGCGATCTGGAACATCTATGCCGCACAGGCTTCGGACGGGGATAACTGGGATTCCGACTCCAACGTCTGCCGCGACATCTTGATCGATAAGCTCATGCCCCTGATGCGCTATTACGCCTACGTGGAAATCACGCCGCGCCAGCATCAGAGCCTCTGGTACGCCTACCAGGACGTCATGGCCGCGCATCGACACTTTGCGATGCAGGAAATCGCTGGGGCGGACGAAATCTACCCTGTGTTCAGGGAGCTGTTCAAGAGGCAGGAGGCATGACGAAAAGACTCATCACTGATTCTTCGGAATGGTCCTTCCCGATGTTGGAGCGCTTCGACAAAGAGATCGGGAATCTTGCGCACAACACTTACGGGCTGGATACCTATGCCAACCAGATCGAGGTGATCGGTTCGGAGCAGATGATCGATGCTTACTCCTCGGTCGGGCTCCCCATCTACTACCACCACTGGTCCTTCGGCAAGCAATTCGTCGCGACCGAGCAGACCTATCGGCGCGGCCAGATGGGCCTGGCCTACGAGATCGTGATCAATTCCGATCCCTGCATCGCCTATCTCATGGAAGAGAATTCGCTGCCTATGCAGGCGCTGGTGATCGCGCACGCTTGTTACGGACACAACAGCTTCTTCAAGGGCAACTATCTCTTTCGCACCTGGACCAGCGCCGACGCCATCATCGATTACCTGGTGTTCGCCAGGAAGTACATCGCCCACTGCGAGGAGCGCTACGGACAGGATGAGGTCGAACTGCTGCTCGATTCCTGCCACGCCTTGATGAATCACGGCGTGGATCGCTACAAGCGTCCGTCGCCGCTGAGCATGACGGAAGAGCAGCGGCGGCAGGAGGAGCGCGAGGCCTACCTTCAGTCTCAGGTCAACGACCTCTGGCGCACCCTCCCGCTGGCCCCGGACTCGGAAGAAGCGCGCCAAGAACAGCGCTGGCCGGACGAGCCGCAGGAGAACTTGCTCTACTTCATCGAGAAGAATGCACCCCTGCTCGAGCCCTGGCAGCGCGAGGTCGTGCGCATCGTGCGCAAGATCGGGCAGTATTTCTATCCGCAACGTCAGACGCAGGTCATGAACGAGGGCTGGGCGACCTTCTGGCACTACACCCTTATGAACCATCTCTACGACGAAGGCTTCGTGACCGATGGTTTCATGATGGAATTCCTGCAGTCCCACACCGGCGTTGTCTTCCAGCCGCCGTTCGACGCGCCCTACTACTCCGGCATCAATCCCTATGCCCTGGGTTTTGCGATGATGCGCGACATCCGACGCATCTGCGAGAGCCCGACCGACGAGGACCGTTACTGGTTTCCAGACTTCGCTGGCGGAGACTGGCGCAAGGTGCTGGATTTCGCGATGCGCAACTTCAAGGACGAGAGCTTCATCGCACAGTTCCTGTCGCCGAATCTGATGCGCGACTTTCGCCTCTTCGCCATCACCGACGATGATCGCGAGGAGCACCTGGAGGTCACGGCGATCCATGAAGAGCGGGGCTATCGCGCGCTGCGCCAGTCGCTCGCCGAGCAGTACAACCTCGGGACGCGCGAGCCCAATATTCAGGTATTCAATGTCGACCGGCGCGGCGACCGCTCCATGACGCTGAGGCACTTCGTCCACAATCGCCGCCCCTTGGGAGATACCTACGAAGAGATGCTGCGCCACATCCGACGTCTCTGGGGGTTCACGGTTCGTCTAGAGACCCTGGACGACCAAGGTCGCGTCGAACTCATCGGAGAGGCTTGACGGGCCTGGCTCGAAAGCGGTATCAGGGTAGCCGCGGCTCGTCGAGATAAGGGGATTGCCGGAAAAGCTCAAAACCAGATGGCGCCGGATCGAGGTTTGCCTTCAAGGCGCAGCGGGGGGAGCCGCTGCACACGCAAGGCGGGCCTCGCCACAAGTCAGCGGCTATGAGTTCCGACAGAAATCGCCTAAATGCACAAGCCATCCTGTCAATCCGCTTCTCGTGCTCGAGGGGGCTCGATGAAATTCGCTTTATTCCTGCGGTTCCTGGTTGTCGTCTTCGCCTTCGCTCCCGGTGCCGGGTCTGCCAATGCGCTCTTGGTCAGCACCTTGGACGCGCTCGGCAATGCCAAGAACGCTGTCGTTGGTCAAACGCCCCTGCTTTCCGGTCCTGTACTCGCGGCATTTTACGCGCAGCGTGGTAATGACCTTCTTTGGGGCGAGGCCGCGCAGCGGCAGGCTTTGCTCGAGGTGATCCAGAGCAGCTCCGCCGAGGGCCTATCGCCGAGCGACTTCCACGTTGAACTGGTGCGAGGCTTGGCGCAGGAGCCTGGGTTCGAAGATTTGAGTGAGCCCGAGCGTTTGCAGTCCGATATCCTGCTTTCCGATGCGCTGCTGCGCTATGTCCACCACACGCGGTTCGGCAAGCTCGACCCTAAGGCCGTCGATCCCAAGTGGAACGATCGCGCGCCAGTGCCAGCCGAGGTCTTGCTGACCGACATGCATGGTGCCCTCGACGCACCGCATCTCGGTCGTTTCCTCTCGAGCAGGATGACGCAGCCCTTCTGGTACCAGGACCTCAAGAAGGCCCTGGCCAACCTCACCAGCATGGAACACCTTAAAGGGCTTCCGCCACTGCCCTCCGGGCCAAACCTTGCCAAGGGGAGTCGAGGCTCGCGCGTTGCCCTCTTGCGCGAGCGGCTGCAGCTCATGGGTCACCACGATGATGTGGCTACCCCCGAAGAGCTTGAGCTGTTCGATGATAGCCTGGTCGAGACCGTCAAGGAGTTTCAGCGGCGCGCCGGGCTGCACCCGGACGGCGTTGTGGGCCCGCGTACACTGACGACCATCAATGATCCCATTGATGAGGCGAAGATTGAGCAGGTGCGTATCAATCTGGAGCGGATGCGCTGGCTGTATGATGATCTTCCGCCCGACTACATCTTTGTCGACGTTGCCAACTACATGGCGGATCTGGTGCGTGGCGGTGAGGTTACTTGGAGCACGCGCGTGATCGTCGGCACGGAGAAGGATCAGACGCCCATGTTCCGTGACTCAATGGAGCATCTGGTCTTCAATCCGACCTGGAGTGTTCCGGTCTCCATCCAAAAGAAAATGGGCAATGTATCGGCCAAGTACACCCTGGTCGATCGTCGCACGGGCCGTAAGGTCAGCGGCGGCAATGCATCAGACTATAAACGCTATCGTGTGGTCCAGAAGCCTGGCCCCCGTAACGCCCTGGGGCAGGTCAAGTTCATGTTCCCCAACCGTCACGCGGTCTATCTGCATGACACGCCAAGCCGTGGCCTCTTCGGTCGCTCGAGTCGCGCGCTCAGTCACGGCTGCGTTCGTGTTCAGAATCCGGTCAAGCTTGCCGAACTCTTGCTGGGCGAATCCGGCTGGAGTTCCAGCCGTATCCAGAGCACGATCAAGGGGGCTCGGACGCGTTACGTGAACCTCGACGATCACCTGCCTGTCCTCCTCTACTATCTCACCGCGCGTGCCAATGAGAATGGCGGCGTCTACTTCCGCAAGGATATCTATGGACGCGATCCTGCCCTTCGTGACGCCTTTGCCAAGAAGGTGACGAGCGCGCGCATTGCCTTCGCGGAGCCATCGCCCATTCCTGCCCCCGAGCAGGCGCCAGCGCAGAAGCCCGCGATCAATGGGGGGGCCTATGAGGAGGATCAGGACGGCTCGGAGTCATCGCCAGTGCCGGCGCCGCCGAGTGAGCCTGTTCGCTTGACACAATCCGCAGATCGCGACGCTTGAGTCGCCCGGTCGGAGTCCATCCGTGGGTGCAGCGGGCGGGCTGCATGCGCTTTTTTCAGCTTCCTCATTTTTTCAAAGTTTTGCCCCTGTATTCTCGTGTTGTCGATGAGGTGTGAGGGTGGTCTGCGTGTCGACTTGGCGGTTAAAATCCGCAAGGCTTGGGTGCTTGGTAGCGATTGTCGCACGGCGCCTATACACCAAACGACACGCGGAGGGAAGCGGCTTGGTCTCCAAAAGCCTACTGATAACACCACTCTTACTGGCAGCGTCGCTACTCACTGCGACAGAGGCGAACGCGCTCGCGACGGACGCAGTCGCGTCCTACTATGGCTCCCGATTCCACGGGCGGCTTACCGCCAGCGGTCAGCCATTCAACATGAACAGGTTGACTGCGGCGCATCGCACACTCAAGTTCGGCACCCGTGTGCTGGTCACCAATAAGGCCAACGGGCGCACCGTCGAGGTGACCATCAATGATCGTGGTCCCTACATCAAGGGGCGCTCCATCGACCTCTCGAAGGGGGCGGCGAAGGCGCTGGGGATGCTCGGAAGTGGTGTGGCTCGTGTAGAGCTGAAGGTCGTCGATGGAGGGAATTCGCTCCCGAAGCGACCCGAGAAGCTCAGCATCGCGCAAGCTCAGCACATGATGATGGAGCTGTTTTAGGCTAGAAGGCCGTCGATTTCGTCGGCTAAGAATAAAAAGAGCCGCTTTCAGGCCCGAGGTCTTCAGCCGTCGGGGGGTGCCTGGAAGCGGTTTTTCTTTGCGCGGATAGACGCCTAGATGCCTCGTTGGGTGACGGACGCGAAGCCTTGGGTGTTCACGGCCTTGGCAAGCTCTCGGGCCGGGGCCTGGTGACGCGGCAGATCCGGGTCCAGTGCCCTTTGGCTGTCGCAAGCCTGTAGGCAGAAATTTCGGACGCCAGCTTCCGCTAAGGCCTCGCTGAGCCGTGCGACGTCCGCGCTGCACCAGCCCGGCATCAGCGTCGTGCGCACTTCCAGGTCGATGCCGGCCTCAAGCAGTAGCGCCAGACTCTCCCAGGCGTGCTCGCCAGATCCTTGGATGCCGGTGATTGCCGGGTAGTCGTGCGGCAGTGCCTTGATGTCGAGTCCGACCCAGTCGATGACGGGGAGGAGCTGGCGTAGGCGCTCTGGGTAGGCCCCATTGGTATGGAGGCCGATCTTGAAGCCCAATGCCCGCGCTTCCTGGATGGCGCAGGCGAGGGCGCCTTGAGCGGTCGGCTCTCCGCCGCTGAAGACCAGGGCGTCTAACAGACCAGCGCGCTGTTCGAGGAAACCCTTGATATCGGACCAGGGGATGTGGCCTTCCGCATTGCTGTCCAGCAGATCGCCGTTGTGGCAATAGCGGCAGCGCCAGGGACAGCCTTGGCAAAAGACCACTGCGGCTAGTTCGCCAGGGTAGTCGATGGTCGTCAGGCGGGTCAGACCCCCGATGCGCAGCGCCTCGGCCTTGGGCGTGTGCGCTTGTCGTCGCGCGACGCTTGGTGCGGGGGCGTCTTGGGTCGGAGAAGGTGACTTCGGGGTGTCTGGTGCGGGGCTTGGCATGGCGGATGCACCGACCACCCTGCGGTGGCCGGCTCGATGACCTTAGGCTGCTGCCAAGTGCTCGCGGCGATGCTGAACGCCCTGGGGCTGCTCGGTGAAGTAGCAGCGGTCAGCGTGCTCGGCGCGCTTGCCGTTGTTGAAGGCCGAGACCGGGCGATGGTAGCCCATCACTCGAGTCCAGACTTCACAGGGGGTGCGCTCTTCGGTCTTGAGTTCGATGTTGGCGTCGGTCATCTTGTTATGCTCCTTTTAATAGGTTCTTGGACGTTGTCTTGTCGGCTCAGGCGCACGCTGCGGTGCACTTGGCCTGCTGTTCGGATTGCTTGCGGGCGATCAGCTCTTGGTCGCAGATCGGGCAATAGGGGTGCTCTCCAGCGATGTAGCCGTGCTTGGGGCAGATGGAGAACACAGGCGTTACCGTGATGTAGGGCAGGCGGAAGCCCTCGAGTGAGCGCCGCACCAGCCGCTTGCAGGCCTCGGTCGAGGAGATCTGCTCGCTCATGTAAAGGTGCAGCACGGTGCCGCCGGTGTACTTGCTCTGCAGCGCCTCCTGCATGGCCAGGGCCTCGAAGGGGTCGTCGGTGTAGCCGACCGGCAGCTGTGAGCTGTTGGTGTAGTAGGGCGTTTCCTTGGTGCCGGCCTGGATGATGCCGGGGAAACGCTTCTGGTCCTCGCGGGCGAAGCGGTAGGTTGTGCCCTCGGCCGGGGTCGCCTCCAGGTTGTACATGCTCCCGGTGTTCTCCTGGAATTCGACCATGCGGCTGCGTACGTGGTCGAGCAGGCGGCAGGCGAGGGCATGGCCGGTCGGGGTGGTGATGTCGTCCGCATCGCTGGAGAAGTTGCGGATCATCTCGTTCACGCCATTGATGCCGATGGTCGAGAAGTGATTCCGCAGGGTGCCGAGATAGCGCTTGGTATAGGGGAAGAGCCCAGCGTCCATGTGGCGCTGGATCACCTTGCGCTTGATCTCGAGGCTATTGCGGGCGATGTCCATTAGCTCGTCGAGCCGCGCCAGGAGGCCCTTTTCGTCGCCCCGATGGGTGTGGCCAAGCCGCGCGCAGTTGATGGTGACCACGCCCAATGAACCGGTCTGCTCGGCGGAGCCGAAGAGGCCGTTGCCGCGCTTGAGGAGTTCGCGCAGGTCGAGCTGCAGCCGGCAGCACATGGACCGCACCATGTTGGGCGAGAGTTCGGAGTTGATGAAGTTCTGGAAGTAGGGCAGGCCGTACTTCGCGGTCATCTCGAACAGCAACTCAGCGTTCTCACTCTCCCAGGGGAAGTCCGGGGTGATGTTGTAGGTCGGAATGGGGAAGGTGAAGATCCGTCCCTTGGCGTCGCCCTCGGTCATGACCTCGATGTAGGCACGGTTGATCATGTCCATCTCAACCTGGAGGTCGCCGTAGGTGAAGGGCTGCTCCGCGCCCGCGATCACCGGCACCTGGTCGCGCAGGTCTTCCGGGCAGATCCAGTCGAAGGTCAGATTGGTGAAGGGCGTCTGGCAGCCCCAGCGCGAGGGGACGTTGAGGTTATAGATCAGCTCTTGAATCGCCTGCTTGACGTGCGGGTAGTCGAGCCCGTCGGCGCGCACGAAGGCCGCCATATAGGTGTCGAAGCTGGAGAACGCCTGGGCGCCGGCCCATTCGTTCTGCAGCGTGCCAAGGAAGTTGACGATCTGCCCGATGGCGGACGACATGTGCTTGGGCGCGCTCGCCTCGACCTTGCCTGGGACGCCGTTCAGCCCCTCGTTCAGCAGGGTGCGCAGCGACCAGCCGGCGCAATAGCCGGAGAGCATGTCCAGGTCGTGGATATGGATATCCCCGTCGCGATGCGCTTGGCCGATCTCGGGTGGATAGACATGATTCAGCCAGTAGTTGGCGATCATCTTGCCCGATGTGTTCAAGATCAGACCGCCGAGCGAATACCCTTGGTTGGCATTGGCCGCGACACGCCAGTCGGAGCGATCCAGATACTCATTGATGGAGCCGCCGACGTCGACCAGGGTGCGGCTGTCGGTGCGCAGCTTCTTGTGCTGCTCGCGGTAGACGATGTAGGAGCGCGCGGTCTCGAAGTGGTTGGCGCTGATCAGCGTCTGTTCGACGACGTCCTGGATGTCCTCGATCTCCGGCAGGCGCCCCTCACCGAAACGGTGGGCGAGAACCTTGACGACCTGAGCGGTCAGGAGTCCGGCTTCCAAGGGATCGAACTCTCCAGTTGCCTGGCCGGCGCGCAGGATCGCGGACTCGATCTTAGAGGCGTCGAAACGGACTTCGATGCCGTCGCGCTTGAGGACGCGCGTTGGCAAGGTTGGAAAGTTTGGCTGACCGGTTCCCATGGTGGCTCTCTGTGTTTTGCACTATATCTTGTGTTGCAGAGTTTAACGTCGACTAGATGATGTGTTCATCAAGTCGGTTGTTTCTTGACTCAGATCAATTGGGCTGAGTGCTGTGCGGCGTTGGATGGGGCGGATGTGACGACATGCTCGAAGCTCCGCCAAGCACTGAAGGCCGAGCGCCAGCGCCTGCCGAGAGCCTGCATTGGTGGCGTTCGGTCTCGGGTTGGCTAAGATTGGCGGGGGCCGAGCGGTAGGCCCGCGCCATCGAGCCCTAGCCGCCGCCGGCCGTCCGCGTGCGCCTGCGATGCCGGGCTGGGTCGTGCCCTGCCGGCGGCTGGCTGCCTGCTGACGTCGACTCGATCAATAATCAATAACGATGTGGAGGAGACTGGATGATGAAAGCCTTGACACTGCCTTCCTTGGCTTTGGGTGCGACTGGATGGGCCCTCACCGTTGCAGTGACGATGGTCATGCTGTCAGGCCCGTTCGAGACGCGGACTTGTCACACGTCCTGCGTGCAGGATCTGTTCTTCTCCGCCGTGGCCGCTGGCTTTGCAGCGCTGCTGCTGGCCGTCATCGCCTTCTGGCGCGCCGACAGGGGAGTGCTAACGACGCTTGCCTTGCTCATCTCGGGTCCGCTGTGCGCGATCTTCGCGGCCCTGGTCCTCATTGGCACGCTTGCCTGAGCCAAGCACCAAGGCCGTTGCCCGCATGGTGCAGCCCGCTCGCCGAGCGGGCGGACCCTGTCGATCCCGGTCCAGCAATTCCCGCTGAAAATTTTTTCTCTTGAGCGACAATGGGTTGGAGCAGCCTGAAAAAAAGTTCTTCGTAGACTTTTGGCGCCGACTCGGTAGACTGGCCGGCATCATTTCAGTGTCGGATTGAGAGGGGGGTGCTGATGAGCGCTCCGTTTTGCCGCAAGCATCTCAGCATTGAGGGGCTGCTGAAAGAAGCGCATCGGGTGTTTCGTCGAATCCCCGATGCACCGGGTCACGACATCGCCTTGGTCGATCATCTGATGTCAGGGCTAGCGCTCTTCGGGTTGAAGTATCCCTCGCTGCTGCAGTTCGACCAGGACTGCCGGGAGGAGACGACGCGAGCGAATCTCAAGGCCCTCTACGGGATTGAGCAGGCCCCGAGCGACACCCGCCTGCGCGAGCGTCTCGATGAGCTTGACCCCAGTCATGTGCGCCCGCTGTATAAAGCCTTGCTGAG
>NZ_JAAIJR010000012.1 GCF_010915725.1 Thiorhodococcus mannitoliphagus | reverse complement strand
CTCTCCCAACTGACACATCTCTACTCCTACCTGACACCTCCGACCTGCCAACTGCGAACTGCCAACTGCCAACTGCCAACTGCCAACTGCAATTACCGTCCCGTCCAGGTGTTGACCTGGGCGGCGATCTTCTCGGCGGGCAGGACCAGGCTGGCGCCCTGGCGGGCGATCAGCTCCGCCGGCATCCCGAAGACAACGGCCGATTGCTCGGACTCGGCGATGGTGCGGCCGCCGCGCTGCTTGATCTCGGCGAAGGCATCCGCGCCGTCGTAGCCCATCCCGGTCAGCATGATGGCGATGACCCGCGCCGGGTCGCAGTGCTCCAGCACCGAGCGGCCCAGCAACTCAACCGAGGGATGCCAGAGAAATTCCTGACTCTCCGGTTTGCTGAGCACGGTCAGGCGCCCGCCACGCTGCCCGACTACCATGTCCGCTCCACCCTTACCGATGTAGACGGTGCCGGGCTCCACGGGCATGGGGCGGGCGACCTCCACCACCTCAAGGGCGCAGAGCGCATTCATGCGCTCGGCGAAGGGGCGGGTGAAGGAGGCGGGCATGTGCTGGGACACCAGGACCGGCCAGGGAAAATCGGCCGGCCACAGCGGCAGGATGTCCTCCAGGGTGCGCGGGCCGCCGGTCGAGACGCCGATCACCACCAGACCATCGCTCGCCACGCCACGCCTCACGGCCAGCGGCCGCGGGGCTGGCCGAACGCGCTCTTCGCGCAGGCGTCGCGTCAGTCCGCGAGTCCCATTGCGCTTGAGGCGGGCGCCAGCGGCGGCACGGACCTTGGCCACCAGCTCGGCGCTAATCTCTTCGATCGAGAGCGAAATGGTTCCGCCGGGCTTGGCCAGATAGTCGACCGCCCCGAGATTGAGCGCCTCGAAGGTGGCCAGCGCCCCCTTTTCCGTGAGCGAGGACACCATCACCACCGGCACCGGGCGCTCTGCCATCAGCAGCGAGAGCGCGGTGATGCCGTCCATTTCCGGCATGTTGATATCCAGGGTCACCACGTCCGGCTCGAAGGCCCGATTCTCCTCGACCGCCTCGCGCCCATTGCGTGCCTGGCGAATCTCGAAGTCGGCCTCGGCCTGAAAGACATTGGCGAGCTGACGGCGCATCAAGGCCGAGTCGTCCACGATCAGTAGCTTGATCATGCTCTCTCCGTTCTCCGCGCCGGATGCGCATCCCGTCTCACGCAGACAATTCCGCCAAGTCGGCCATCTCGCGCTCCTGAATCAGCTGTGTCGGATCGATCAACTGTACCAGACGCTGCTCGCGCTCCAGGTTCGCCATGCGCGCTAGCAGTTTGGCTTGCTGCCCGGACAACCGAGGTGCCGGCTCGATGGCGCTCTTCGGGATCTTGAGCACCTCGGCGACTGAGTCGACGATGAAACCGGTGCGCGCGCCCTCGATCAGGAAGACCATGACGCGCTGGCGGTCGGAGCGCTCGACACTGGAGAGCCCCAGGCGTCGACGCAAGTCGATCACCGGCAGGACGGTGCCGCGCAGATTGATGACCCCTTCGACGAAGGCCGGTGCCTTGGGGACATGGGTCAGCTCCTCGGGGACGCGCACGATCTCCTGGACGCTCTCGATCGGCACCCCGAACTCTTCCTTGTCCAGGCGAAAGACCACCACCTGCTCGTCATCGTCGGCGCCGGCCTCGTCATACTCATCGGCCGCCGAGTCGGCCGCGAGCTGCTCTTCTTCTTTGAGGGTGTCCAAGGTCGTCAGTGCCTCCTCGATGGCCGAATGACGGAAGAGGTGGTCGGTCGAGAGGATGGAGACCAGACGCTCGCCGCCTTCGAGCCGACAGATGTCCGAGATCTCGGCGAGATCCCCGTCGCGCGACAGCAGACCAGGCATGGCCTCGACATCGGTCTTGGCGACCCGCAAGACCTCGTTGACGCTGTCCATGACGACACCGACCGAGGTGCCGCCCAGGGACACGACCACGATGCGGCTGTGCTCGTCCGCGTCGCGCGGCGGCAAGGCGAACATCCGCCGCAGGCTCACCAAGGGCAAGAGACGGTTGCGCAGGCTCATCACGCCCAGGACGTGCTGCTCGGAGCGGGGTACCTGGACGATGTGCTCGGGGATCTGAACGATCTCCTGCACGTTCTCGATGGCGATGGCGTATTCCTGCTCCGCGACCTCGAAGCTCACCAGTTGCAGCTCGTCGCTGCTCTCCTCATCGTCATCCTCGCCGTGGCTGGACAGCTCCTGGACCATGCCGGCGGAGGTCGCCAGACTCGCGATCTCCGCGAATTCCCGGCCGATCAACTGGGTGAAGTCCAGCACCATGATCATGGTGTGGCCGCCGACGTCCTTGATGAGACCGGACAGCAGTTCGGTATCCACGGTGCTGCTGATGGATCCCACCGCCTCGATCTTGGACGGCTCGACGCCGACCACGCTCGCGACCCTGTCCACCACGAAGCCGAGCGGTTGACCGATGTCGATCACCAGGGCGCGGGAAGTGTCATCCTTGTCGCGTTCTTCCAGGCCGAAGAGGTGGCGCAGCGAGATGATCGGCAGCACCTTGCCGCGCAGATTGGCCAGGCCCTCGAGACTGGGCGGCGCCAATGGCACGCGAACCACCTCTGGCACCCGGATGATCTCCTGCACCGGGGCCATGTCCACGGCGAAGACCTCCGCGCCGATGAGGAAGGTCACGAACTGACGCAGGTCGGAGCCGAGTTCGTCGTGCTCCTCGTCGTCCGCCGGTGGCGCGGCGTCGCGTTCTTTGAGGCTGTCTGAGGTCATGATCGCATCCCCGGTCAGGCGCTCTGCAGCTCATCGGCGAGCGAGGCGATCTCCTCGACGGCGGCCGCCAGCTCCTCGGCACCCTGAGACTGCTGCTGGGAGGCGGCGGCGGCCTCGGTGGCCGCCTTGTCGGCCTCCTGGGCGGCGGCGGAGATCTGCTCGACCCCGGTCTTGACCTGGGAGATGGCTGCGACGATCTCATTGGCGGCATCCAGGATCTCTTGGGTGCCTGTCTCAACGGTCACGATGTCGGTCTCGATGGTGACCAGATTGCCCGTGGTGACCTTGGCTTTTTCGACCTCGCTCATGGCGGAGGCGACGATCTCCTCGAGGTCACGCCCGACCACGCCGATCTGATCCTGGACTGCCTTCACCAGATCCTTGATGTTGTCGGCGTTCTCGGCCGAGTCGTGCGCCAGGTTGCGGATGTCGGTGGCCACGACCACGAAGCCCTTGCCGAATTCGCCCGCCCTGGCCGCCTCGATGGAGCCGTTGACCGCCAGCATATTGGTCTGGATAGAGACCGTGGTGATGGCATCGACGATCTTGTCGATCCGCCGCGACACCAGCTCCAGATCCTTGATCTGCTTGATGCTCGAGCGCGAGGCATCCGCGGCCAGCGAGACACCCTGGACCAGGCCGTCGACGGTGGTCTTATTCTCGGCCAGGAGCGACTTGATCGCTGCCACCTTCTCAGCGCCCGCGGTGGCGCGGGCTTGGGCTAGCTCGAGGCCGCGCTCGATTTGGCTGATGGCGGCCGAGGACTCCTCGGTGCTCGCCGACTGCACCTCGGCCCCTTTGCGGATCTGGTCGATGGCCACCATGATCTGGGAGCTGGCGCGATTGATCTCGGAGACGGCCGCAGACAGCTGCTCGGCAGAGGAGGCCACCTCTTCCGCGCTCTTGGCGACGTCCGTGGAGGTCTTGAGATCTTCCGCCAGCTCCGAGAGGGCCTGCGCGGCCTGCTCGCACTCGGCCAGCGCTTGCGCCTGCTCGGCCACCGTCTTGGCGGCCTCCTCCGCGGCGGCAGACTGCTCCTCGGCGGCGGCGGCAATGTCCTCCGAGCCCTTGAGCGCCTGCCCGGCTGCGGTGCTGGACTGCTGAGCGCCAGTGGCGATCTCCTGAATGCCCTTGACGATCTCGGCGGCGTCGAGGCGGATCTGCTCCAATTGCGCGCTGATGGTCTTGCCCTTTTCCGCTTCGGCCTGGACGGTCTTGGCCGATGTTCCGATTCCCTCGGCGATCACCTTGACCTCGCCCTGGATCTGGCCCACCAGGTCCTGGATCTGCTTGGCGCTCTTCTCCGAGGTCTCGGCGAGGGTGCGCACCTCGTCGGCCACCACCGCGAAGCCCTTGCCGTGCTTGCCGGCGCGTGCCGCCTCGATGGCGGCATTCAAGGCGAGTAGATTGGTTTGGTCGGCGATGCGCGCGACCGCCTTGACGATATTGCCGATGTTGGCCGCCTGTTCCTCCAGCTCGGCCACCCGCTCCACCGAGGCCGTTTGGCGCTGGGCGGCGAGACCGACGTTCGTGACCAGGCCGGCGACCTCGGCGCTGGTCTTGAGCACCAGTGTCTGCGTGGCCTCGCCCTTGGACCGGCTGGAGTCAGCGCTGCGCAGCTGGCGCCCGATGGCTACCTCGACCTGCTTGAAGGCTGTGAGGGACTCTTGGGCAGCGCCAGAGGCCTCCTCGGCGCCAGTCGCGATCTGATCGACGGCGCGCTTGAGTTCCTCTGCCGCGGAGGCCGCCTCATTGATGCCGGAGGACAGCTCGCCAGTGGCTGCAGCGATCCGCTCGGCCGCCTGCTGCTGCTTCGCCAGGGTGCGCGCCCGCTTGCGCTGCGCCTCCGCCTCACGGGCCGCCGCCGCCGAGGTCTTGGCTTGGGTGGCGGTGCCGTCATCTGCGGTCGAACTCTTCTTCACGAGGGCCATGCGGGTTCTCCGGGCTACGAAGGGTTAGGGTGCGGGGCTTGGGGCTGAGCGGGGGTAATCGCAGGCACAAGCGGCGCTGATCTCAAGAACGTGCACTTAGCTTAGCGCACGCCGAGGTTGGAGCGCGTAAATTCACCTCATGTGTTAGGGGCAATCCGGCGCCTACTGATGCGATTCTGTGACGCCGATCACACTTCAGGCATGGACCCGTCTGCCAGCATGAGTCGGATATTGAGGGGGCAGCGACCGAGGGCAATACCTGGGGCGCTTTCGACTGGATGTCTTTTGGTTGAAGCCTGCCCGGATGCCGAGAAACCCATACAGAATCTAGCCGATTCGAGTCTAAACCTGGCTATGATAGGGAGAGTCAGAGCAGAAATCAGAGAGCCTTATCCAGATGAAAGGGGTGTCTCCCGACACCGCGTTCGCCAATGGGCCGACGCACCAACCGCCATCGCGCCACGCAATGTCGAACGATGAGTTCGGCCTGCTGCTCGCTCACGCGGGACGTTTGGCCCAGGTCGGCGGTTGGTTGCTCGAGCCGCGAACGGCTCGCTTCGTCCCGACGCTGCAATGGTGCGACATCCATGGCCTCGAGCAGGACGACTTGACGCTGGACAGCCTGCTGCGGACCGTCCACCCGGATGACAGGGCAGGGATGCAGGCGGCCTTCAACAAGGCGTTGGAAGCCGGCGCTCCCTACCTTCATCAGCATCGGATCATCCGCCCGGACGATGGGAGAATCCGCGTCATCCAGGACTATGGCGAGGTCCGTTACGATGCTGCAGGCAAAGCGGCATGGCTCTTGGGGGCGGCTCAGGACGTGACCGAACGCGCGCGCATGCAGGATGCACTCCGCGAGACCGAGGAGCATCTCTACCTGGCCCTGCGGCTCTCCGGAACCGCGATCTGGGAGTGGTTTACCGATAGCGATCTGGTCATGTGGTCAGAGGAAATGGCGCCCATCTGGGGTCTTCCCTCAGGGAGTTCACGGGGGACGCTCGAGCAGCTCGACGCCCGCGTCCACCCTGGAGATCTGCCGCGCTGGCGCGAGAGCCTGCGTGCCTGCGTCGAGGACGGCGTGGGGCACGGCCTGGAGCTTCGGGTCGTCTGGCCCGACGGCTCCATCCACTGGTTGGCGACCTATGGCGATGCGGTTCGCGGCGAGGACGGCCGCGCCACGCGCCTGGCGGGTGTGGCCCGTGACAACACCGAGCTGAGGCAGGCCGAGGACGAGCAGGCCCGATTCTTCGGACTCTCTCTGCACCTCTTCCTCATCGCCGGCCTCGACGGCATCATCCGGCGCGTCAATCCGGCGTGGACGGAGCTGCTCGGCTATCGTCAGGATGAGCTTGTCGCGCACCACCTGCTCGATCATCTGCACCCCGAAGACGTCGACTCAACGCGCGCCGAGATCCAGGCGCTGCTTCAAGGGCGTGACAGCCACTATTTCGAGAATCGCTATCGCTGCAAGGACGGCAGTCTGCGCACCCTGGCCTGGTCCGCCACGGCACCCGCGGATTCGGGCTTGATCTATGCCGCGGCGCAGGACATCACCGAGCGGCGCGTGGCCGAGCAGGCCTTGCACGAGAGCCAGAGGCGGTTGGAGGCGATGGCCTACTACGACCATCTCACCGGGCTCCCAAACCGGCGTCTGCTGCTCGATCGCCTTGAGCAGGTCATCGCCGTCGCCGACCGCGAAGGCTCCCGGCTCGCCGTCTGCTATCTGGATCTCGACGACTTCAAACCTATCAACGATCACTGTGGTCACGAGGTCGGGGACAACCTGTTGCGGGCCGTCGCAGATCGCCTCGTTGGCAGCGTTCGCCCGAACGATACCGTCGCGCGCTGGGGCGGTGACGAGTTCGCGCTGCTGCTCACGGATTTGGAGGGGCCGAGCGCCTGTGCGCACATCCTGGGACGGGTCCTGCTCAGTCTGGGCGAGTCTCGGCTGATCGAGGGTCAGCCTAATCCAGTGTCCGCCAGCATCGGGGCGACCCTCTACCCGGAGGATCACGGTGACGCCGATAGCCTCTTGCGTCATGCCGACCATGCGATGTATCTGGCGAAACAGTGCGGACGGAACAACTACCAGTTCTTCGATCCGGAGAAAGATCGCGAGGCGATCGCTAACCGCGAACTGTTGCAGAGTATCGGGCTGGCAATCGACGGGGGCGAGCTGCGTCTCCTCTATCAGCCGATCGTCAATATGCGCCTCGGGGGTGTCGAGGCCCTGGAGACGCTGGTCCGTTGGCAGCACCCGCAGCGCGGCCTCTTGGCGCCAATCGAATTCCTGCCGGCCATCGAAGGCACGGATCTGATGCGCAGGCTCGACCGCTGGGTGCTGCGCGAGGCGCTGGTCCAGCAGGCGGCCTGGGTTGCGCTGGGACTGTCCTTGCGCTTGCACATCAATGTCTCGGCGCACTCGCTGCAGGGGCTCGATTTCTTGCGTCAGGTTTCCGACCTCATCGCCTGTCATCCGGAGGTCGAGCCCAGGAGTATCGAGCTGGAGATCCTGGAAACCGCAGCCTTGGATGACCTGGATCAGGTGAGCGCAGTCATCAGTGACGGTGCCCGGCTCGGAATTTCCTTCGCCCTGGATGATTTCGGGACCGGCTACTCCTCGCTGATCTATTTGCGGCGGCTGCCGGCGGGGACGCTCAAGATCGATCAGACCTTCGTTCGCAACATGCTCCAGGACCGCGAGGACTGCAACATCGTCGAAGGGGTCATCGGCATGGCCCGTGCTTTTGGCCGCGCCGTCATCGCCGAAGGCGTGGAGACCCTCGAGCACGGTACGCTGCTGATGCGTCTGGGCTGTGATCGGGCCCAGGGCTACGGCATTGCGCGACCAATGGCCGCAGCACAGCTTCAGGACTGGGTCAACGCCTATCGGCAGCCGTCGCTCTGGGCAGATTGGATAAGAGGCATCAGGCCGGAATAACACCCTAACCTGTCGGACTTTTGCCCGGGAGCCTGAGCCTTCCTAGCCATCATCGAGGGCGGAGATGCGCATGTCACAAGGGCTTTCCGGCGCCATGGGCCGCGTTTTTCTTGAGCGGTCGCACGCCCTGGTACTTGACTCCAGGTTTGACCATGCCTGCACCCGATGCGATGAAGGCTGACCCCGTGATCTTAGCCCTGGAGGGGCGGGTGACGGCCTACTTGGTCGGGCCGATCTGGGCCGAGGCCCTGGAGACCCTCTCTCGCTATGCGGATCGCCCCATCGTCATCGATGCCTCGCGGCTGGAGTCCATCGACGACACCGGGATCGCGCTGCTCTTCGATCTGAAGAGCCGTCCACGCTCGGTGGGCGCAGAGGTCGAGATTCGCGGTCTTGCCCCGAGCCTTGCGGCGCTGATCCCCGACTATGCCCCCGATGATGTCGCCGAGCCCGCTCGGAAGTGGCCGCCGCTCGGGATCATCGAGCGTGCGGGCCGCGCCGCGTCCCTACAGCTTGCGGCCGCCGCGCGGATGCTTGCCTTTCTCGGCGACTGCGCCGCGGCCTTGCTCCAGGCATTCCACCGGCGCGGCGTCATCCGCTGGGGTGAAGTGCTCAGCGTGGCCGCCGAGGCTGGCGCCAACGCGGTGCCGATCGTCTTGCTCATCGGGTTTCTGATGGGCGTGATCATCGCCTTCGAGATTGGGTTGGTGGCACAGCAGTTCGGCGCCGTCATCTTCGTCGTCGATGGAGTCGGTGTGGCCGTGCTGCGTGAGCTGGGTGCCCTCATGACCGCCATCGTCTTTGCCGGTCGCACGGGCGCGGCCTTCGCGGCGCAGATCGGCACGCAGAAGGTCAATGAGGAGGTGAACGCCATCCTGACCTTCGGCCTCGACCCGGTGCGGTTTCTCGTCCTGCCGCGGCTCATTGCCGCCGTGCTGGTCATGCCCCTACTCACCGTGCTGGCCGATGTGGTCGGTATCTTCGGTGGCGCCTTGGTGTTGGCCGGATTCAACATCGGCTTTGTGCAGTTCTACAACCATCTGCTCGGCGCCGTCGGCATCGAGGACTTCCTCGTCGGCGTGGTCAAGGCGGCCGTCTTCGGGCTGACCATTGCGGCCATCGGCTGCCAGCGCGGGCTGGCGACGGGCGCGGGCGCCACCTCGGTCGGGCTCTCGGCGACCAGCGCCGTGGTGACCAGCATCATCTGGATCGTCGTGCTCGACGGTTTCTTCACCGTACTCATCAGTAGCTGAGGTGCGCAAAGCCATGGAGCGACCGGCCGTTTCCGCGCAAGCACAGACCACGCCCGCCGTCAGCGTGCGTGACCTCAAAGTCGGCTACGGCAGCCGGGTGTTGCTGGAAGGCGCGTCCTTCGATGTCCAGCGGGGCGAGATCCTGGTGATCCTCGGCGCCTCGGGGTGCGGTAAGTCGAGCTTGATGAAGAACATGATCGGGCTCTACCGGCCGATGGCGGGTGATGTCCTCATCGGCGGGGAAAGCATCGTGCGGGCCGGACCAACAGAGAAGGCGCGGCTGCAACGCGGGCTGGGCATCACCTATCAGAGCGGCGCCTTGTTCGGCTCCTTGACGGTGCTTGAGAATATCCGCTTTCCCCTCGACGAGTTTACCGACATCGGTCTCGAGCAGAAGAATCTGATTGCGCGGATGTTGCTGCATCAGGTCGAGATGGTCGAGGCCCAATCGCGCATGCCGGCGGAACTCTCGGGCGGAATGCTCAAGCGTGCGGGCATCGCTCGGGCGATGGCCTTGGGGGCCGAGATTCTGATGCTCGACGAGCCCTCGGCGGGGCTCGATCCCATCACCGCGGCCAATCTCGATCGCACCATCCTCGCCCTGCGTGACAACCTCGGGCTAACATTCGTCGTCGTGACGCACGAGCTTCAAAGCATCTTGAAGGTCGCCGATCGCGCGGTGATGCTGGACGCCACATCGCGCAGCATCATTGCCGAGGGTGTACCCTCCGAGCTTCGCGATCACAGCCAGGATGCACGCGTGCGGCAATTCTTCAACCGCAGGCCGGACGCGCCTGAGACCGAGGTGAGGCGCTAGGCATGGACGAGGGCAGGGGGCACTTCCGGCTTGGGTTCTTCGTCGTCGTCTCCTTGACGACGCTGGTCGCCATCCTGCTCGCCCTGGGTGGGCGTTCCCTCTTTCAGCCGAGATTCGTCTTCGAGACCTATTTCGACGGCTCCGTGGCGGGACTGGAGATCGGGGCTCCGGTGCAGTTTCGCGGCGTTCCTCTGGGCCAGATCTCGGCGATTGCGGGCTCAGGCGCCATCTATGAGCAGGATGTCCCGGTCGACAAGCGCAAGGGCTATATCGTGGTCGAGGCCAAGGTGTCGGGCGATCCGGATCAGGTCGAGCAATGGCGTGAGGAACTGTCGGCCTACATCAAGCGCGGCCTGCGGGCCCAGACCCAGCTCGCGGGCGTGACGGGCCAGCAATATCTCTCGCTCGACTTCTTCGATCCGGGGAAGCATCCGCCGCTCGAGATCCCCTGGACGCCTCGCCACCCCTACGTGCCCTCGGCGCCCAGTCTGGCTGGTCAGATCATCGGCAAGCTCCAGAAGCTCATGGCGAGCCTCGACGAGGCCGATATCCAAGCCCTGGGCAAGAATCTGAACACCCTGGTGGAGACGCTGAATGCCAAGCTCGCCGCGCTGCCGGTGGCCGATCTCTCGGTCGAGATCACGGCCGTCTTGAAGGAGGCGCGTGCCATGCTGGCGCGCCTGGACGGCGCGCTCGCGGAGACGTCGATCGACGAGGCTGTTGGCAACATCGCCAGTGCGTCGGCTAGGCTCGACGCGCTGCTCGCCGCCCCAGGTCTGGAGCAGACAATCGAGCATTCCGCTGCCTTGACCGGGCGCTTGCGAGGCTTGGTCGAATCCGGGAGCCTGGATCGGATTGTCGATGACCTGGAGCAGACCATCCAGCGGATCGACGCCCTCGTCGGCGACAACCAATATGATGTCCGGGTGATGGTTCGGGGCCTGCGAGAGACGGCCGACAACCTGCGTGTCCTTTCCGAGAGCGCGAAGCGTTATCCGGCCGGCGTCATCTTCGGTGGTCCGCCCGAGAAGGTCGATCTTCCATGGAATCAGTGATGACCTCTGTTTGGCTGCGCTGGCTTTTCGTCTTGGGCTTGGGGTTGCAGCTCAGCGCCTGCGCCATCGGTAAGCCCGCACCCCAGGCGACCACCTATGTGCTGGAGCCGCCTGCGCCAGCCCTCCGCGCCGCGCGCCGCCCAGAGACGCTGCGCCTCGGCAAGGTGCGCGTCACCCCGGCTTTCGCCGGCAGGGAGCTGGTCTTCCGGCTTGATGACGTGCGCTACGTGGCTGACTTCTACAACGCCTTTCTGGCGGAGCCTGGAGCCATGATTGGCGTCGCCATGGCCCAGTGGCTCGAGGCTTCGGGCCTCTTCAAGGCCGTGATGCAGGCGGACATCGGGACTCGGGTCGATGTCGTGCTCGAAGCGAGGGTCACCGAGCTGTACGGTGATTTTCGACCCGGCCGCTCTCCGGCCGCGGTGATGCGGGTGCAATTTGCGCTTGTCGATCTCACCGGCGTCAGCACTCAGGTGAGCTGGCAGCAGACCATCGGCCGCCGCATCGCTGTGCCGGAGGCTTCCCCCGAGGCGCTGGTGCGAGGCTATGGCCAGGCCTTGGGTGACATCCTGATGGAGCTTGCCGCAGTGCTGGAGAAGGCCGACTGAGTGGATGTCGGGTCGCTGCCGTCGCGGCGCTCGCCTTGGATGCCGTGGCAGCCCGCATCGGCTCACCCGGGCATCCGTGCCTCCAGCCCGAAGCTCGATCCCGATTCGCCTTCTTCTCCCAATGGCTCGACACGGCGATGGACCAGCCAGAGGCCGCTGCGCAGCCGCCAAGCGGTGATGGATTCGCTGTAGGCGAGTGCCTGATAGAAGTCCTCGTCGTCGTCCGAGCGGACGTCCATCTGGCGATAATCGTGGGCGTAGAAGCAAGGCTGTCCGCGGCTGTCGTAGCCGAGCACGCGTTTTGCCGCCATCTCGTGCTCATGATGGACGCGGAAGGCGCCTGGCGTGATGACGCGGCCTCGCCACTCGGGCGTGAGCAGCGACGACCAGCTTGGCAGGCAGCTGTCTAGCAGGCTTTGGCGCGTGCGTTCGGGCTTGTGGCCGTAGATGCAGTTCGAACTCGCCATCGCGGTCTCTCCGTCAGCTGAAGAAGCGCACCTGAACGTCCCGGGGCGGGGCGAGATGAGGTGCCGTGGTGACGAGGAGCTTGGCCCCCGCCCGCGCATAGTCCTCTGCATTCTTGGCGTTGACGCCCCCGGCCGCGGCGACGATGGTGCTCGAGCCGCGCGCCGCGAGTGCGCTTGCGACCTCGGCGACGGCCTCGGGCGAGAATTTCTCGAGCTGGAGGACATCGGCCTCGGCCCAGGCAAGCGCTTCTTCCGGGGTGGCGACCTCGACGACCACACGCTTTTCCGGGCATTGACGCCGCAGTCGCGTGACGGTTTGCGAGGGGCGCTCATCGCCCAGGAACTGGCGGTGCTCGGCGAACACCAGCAGGGTCTCGGAGAGTCCATTGCGGTGCATGACGGCGCCGCCGGCCTTGAAGGCCTTGACCGCGAGCCGCCGGGTGCCCGGGACGTTCTTACGGGTGCCTGCGACCACGGCGTCCGGGTTGCCGCGCCGTGCTGCCGTGACGATCTCGGCCGCGCGGGTGGAGATCCCCGAGCACCACTCCATGAGTGTCTGCGCGGTCTTCCAACCGCGATGCAGGGCGCCCGCACTGCCGCTTGCCTCGAGCAGCAGGGTCTCGGGTGCGGCATCGGCGCCGGATGCAACGCGGGCCTCGGCCTCGGCGCCGCAAAGCTGGAACATGCGCACGGCCTCCTCGACCCCGCAGACGACCATGGGGTCGCGGGCGAAGAAGCGGATCTGACCGAGCTTGGCGCTGATGCCGAGTGACTCGGTGGTCAGGTCACCAAAGGGGACGTCTTCGCTCAGCAATAGGTGCAGCTCTTGGTCGCTCAAGACGGGTGGAGTGATCATGAGTCCTGGTCTCTCTTCAAGCGTGTCTAGGGTTGGGGTAGGTCAAGTTTGGCGCGGTTGAACGCTCGCGCAACGGAATGACGCATTCGCGCGGGATGGCGAGCCGCGCGCTGGAGCCGGGTCTTGGCACGGGGCTGGATTTGGGGAGATGGATGCGCAGCGGCGAGCGGTCCGCGAGCCGGCAGAGCAGGGCATGATAGCCGCCCATGTCGGTGACGCGGGTGACCTCGACGGGCAGGCCCTGCCCAGAGGTCGGTGTCGGCCCGTCCGGGTGGATGGCGATGACTTCTGGGGGGCGCATCAAGGGGTCTAAGGACGCCGCGACCTGACCCCAAGCGCCGCGCGCGGTGTCGCGCTCCCAGGCCTGGACCGCAAGGGTGTTCGGCCAGCCCAGCACGCGCGCCACCTCGGCGTCACCGGGTCGCGCGAAGACATCCTCTGCAGGTCCCAGGCGGCGCAGCTGTCCGTCGATCATCACGCCGACGCGGTCCGCGACCTGGCGGACGTCTTCGAGGTCATGGGTGACCAGCACGACCGGGATGCCGGCATCGGCGACGGCCTCCTGAAACATGAGGCGCAGCTCCTGCCTCAGGCTGAAATCGACGGCCGAAAATGGCTCGTCGAGCAGGAGCACCTGAGGCTCTGCCGCCAAGGCGCGCGCGAGCGCGACGCGCTGTCGCTGGCCGCCGGAGAGCGCGCTCGGCTTGCGTTCGGCAAGCGGACGCAGACTGAGGCGATCGAGCCAGAAGCGGACGCACGCGGCCTTGTCGACGCCGCGCCTGAGGCCGAAGGCGATGTTGCGGGCGACGCTGAGATGCGGAAAGAGGGCATAGTCCTGGAACATGAAGCCGACCCGGCGGTGACGCGGGGCGAGGTTGATGTCCATGGCGCGGTCTAGCCAGATCCGGTCGCCGTGCCGGATGTGGCCCTGGTGCGGTGTCTCGAGCCCGGCGAGCAGCCGCAACAAGGTGCTCTTGCCGCAGCCGGATGGGCCGAGCAGGGCGGTGATGCCATCCGCCGGGATGCCGATATCGAGGTCCAGGGCAAAGTCTTTTCGCGCGAAGCTTAGGGTTGCTTGCAAGTCCGGCATCAGAGGCGTCCGAGTCTGCGCAGCAGGAAGAAGAGGCCCAGGGAGACCAGTCCGAGGAGCATGGAGAGCTTCGCGGCGCAATCGAAATCGCCGTCCAGTACGCGGTTGTAGATGGCGAGCGAGAGGGTCTCGGTCGAGCCGATGATGTTGCCGCCAAGCATGAGCGTGATGCCAACCTCGCCGAAGGAGCGCCCGACGCCGAGGGTCAGCCCGGCGACGATACTGCGCCGCACCACCGGGATGACCACCAGGATGAGTGTCTCCATTCGTCCCTTGCCGAGGGTGTAGGCGGCCTCGATCAGGTCACGCGCGCTGCCCTCGATGGCGGACTGGATGGGCTTGGCCACCAGCGGCAGCCCCGCCACGAAGGAGGCCAGTACGAGCGCTTGGAAGGAGAACACCAGTTCCCAGTCCAGCGTCTGGTGCAGCCAGCCGCCGATCGCGCCATGGCGGCCGAAGGCCATCAGCAGGAAGAAGCCGATGGCGATGGGCGGGAACACCAGCGGCAGCGAGATGATGGCATCGAGCAGCCCGCGCAGCGGGATCGGCTGACTCAGGAGGTAGCCCAGCGCGATCCCGCAGACCAGGAACAGCAGCAGCACCACGCCGGCGACCTGCAGGCTCAGCGCCAGCGAGGCGGGCGCGCAGGCGACAAGGCTCGTCATTGCAGTCCGTACTTCGCGAAGATCGCCTTAGCCCGGTCGGTGTTCAGAAAGTCGGCGAAGGTCTTGGCGGCTGCCGAGACGGGGCGGCCTTCGGGGTAGGCGAGCGCGATGACGGGCGGGTCGTAGAGATCGGCCGGGATCTCCACGAAGCCAGCGAGCTTGTCGCGGATGCCGAGCGCGTCAGTGATATTGATGAAGCCGGCGTCGACGGTTCCGGCGACCAGATAAGCCGAGACCTGAGGCACGGTCGCCAAGGTCATGAGCTTTCCCTGGACCTCAGGCATGAGGCCGCTGCGTTCCAGGAACTGGGTCGCGGCCCGCCCATAGATGGCCTTCTTGGGGTCTGGCAGGGCGATGCGCTCGACGCTCACTTCGGCGAGCGCCTGGTAGCCACCGAGCGGCCGGATCCCATAGGCCAGCACCAGGCGACCCTTACCGAGTGGCGTGAAATGTTCAAAGAGGCCGGTCTTGGTCAGGAAGCCGCGCTCGCCAACGACGAGATCGATCCGACCGCTGTCCCGGGTTTGGGCGATGACCTGCTGCATGTTGCCGAAGGCGGCCTGAACCTCGATGCCGGAGTCTGCTTCGAAGGCGGCGTAGACCTCGGTGAGCGGCTTTTTGTAGCCGGCACCGGCGGCGATGAGCAGTGGCTCGGCCATGGCCGAGATCGAAATGCACAGAAGACTGAGGGTCAGGAGAATACGCATCTAGGGTTCCCTGTCATGATCGAGTTGATTTGGAAGACTGTGAGAGAGGGTTTGCGCGGCGTCTCAGAAAGCGGTCTCTTCGGGGCCAATGAGATTGGCGCAGAGGGCGTGCCCGCTCCAGGGGCCTGCGCCGATACGATGTTGCAGCGGCTGAGTTGGGTGAATTGTCATTGTGCGTGATCGAGAAAACGGCATGATCGGCTTTCCTTGCTCCGGTTGAGCGACGGCAGGCTGCCGTCGGGAAATGCAGCGGTGAGAAGCGCCCGGAGTGCGTCACGGCGCCATCTCGTTATATTGAATTAGAAATAACGCTTGGCCAACGCCAATGCGAATTTGATGCCAGTTGTCTCTAAGCACCTGCGTCGAGGCGTCAGCTGCTTGGTGTTTTCGATTTTTTGCATTTACGTTCAGTGTTTTGCGCGCCTGTTTCCGGCTCCTGTTCACAGGGGTGCTCAGAGCGCAGCGAGTTCTCTGCGGTGCCCGCTTTGTCGTGAGTCCATCGGGGCTCGGTCTTTGTGTCGGCTTCGCAACAGCCGAGTCTGAGCCCAAGATTCAGCCTCAAGCGCCTCTCAATCCGACAGCTGGAAGCCCTTTCTGGCGGACGAGGCTGATGCATCTTGAGTGAAGACCCTTGAGTGTGAGGCTGTTCTCAGACAGGCGGAGTCGAGCTGGCCTCTACTGAGGGCGCCTTGTCGGGAAGATCGGCTCAACGGACGACCTTGATTGCTATGGGGTTAGAGTGGTAATTGATGCGTCCGACAGGTCTTATGGGGGTTGCTAGGCAACCTCATGTCTGCCCGTTGTTCCGATGTGGAGCAGTGTTGGCGTGGGGAAAAAGCGTGCAGGAAGGAGGTGGTTCAAGGTGTTGAACAATATGAGCATCGGGCGTCGTGTCTTGATCGGCTCTGCACTGGTCAGCATGCTGACCATCGGTTCGATTTTGCCAGTTGCACTGTCGCAGCTGACGGCCATTTCGGATCGCGCCGAGCTGCGGGAGCTGGAAGATCACTACGATGCGCTGACGAGTGCGATCGCAAGCACCGGGGAGCAGGCTCAGGCGTTGAGTGCCTTGGTCGCTCACATTCCAGAGATTCAGCAGGCGTTTGCGCAAGATGACCGGGAGCGTTTGAAGGCGATGACGCAGCCCGTCTTCGAGCACCTGTCGGAGCACCAAGCCGTTAGACAATTTCAGTTCCTGAAGGCTCCTGCGACCTCCTTCTTGCGCGTCCATATGGTCGACCGCTATGGCGACGACCTCTCCGCGATCCGCAAGACGATCGTCCAGGCAAATCGCACGCAAGAGCCCGTCCTTGGGCTTGAACGGGGTGTTGCCGGGCTCGGTGTGCGTGGTGTCGAGCCCGTGTTCTACGAGGGACGTCACCTGGGCGTGGTCGAGTTCGGCATGTCCTTCGGTCAGCCATTTTTCGACCGCTTCAAGGAGACGTCGGGCGTGGACACCGCCCTGCAGATTCCTGCGGACGAGGGTTTCAAGACCTTTGCGGGGACCATCGAGAGCGGTTCTCTGCTAACGCCGGAGGAGCTTCAGCGCGTCATGGACGGCGAGGTTCTGACCCGCCACATCGATTACAACGGCACGCCGGTTGCGATCTACGGCCGGCTGGTCGGCGATTTCTCCGACAGTCCGGTGGGCGTGGTGGAACTGGTAATCGACCGCTCCGAGGCGGTTGCGGCCTACCGCAATGCACTCTTCTCGATCCTTGGGCTCGGCGCTGCTCTCTTGCTGGGTGGTCTCCTTCTGTCCTGGCTCACGGCCCGCTCCATTGCACGTCCTATCCGGAGCACGGTGGAGAGCCTCATCTCGATCTCCGAAGGCGACGGTGACCTGACCCGGCGGCTGCCGGCCGAGGGTCGCAATGAGCTGGCTGATCTTGCGCGCGCCTTCAACGCCTTTGTCGACAAGATTCAAAGCCTCGTCCGGCAGGTCTCGGGCGCCGCGACCCAGCTCTCGGCCGCGGCGGAGGAGTTGTCGGTGGCGAGCGGTGAGACGGCGAAACAGGTCCAGAGCGAGCAGAATGAGACGGACCAGGTTGCCACGGCGATCAATGAGATGACCGCGACCGTCGAAGAGGTGGCCCGGCATGCGGCCGAGGCCGCGCATGTTGTGCACGAGGCCAATGAAGAGGCGGGCAAGGGTGACGTGCTCGCGCAGGAGACGGTCAACGCCATCGAAGAGCTGGCGCGGGAGGTCGAGCAGGCACGGCAGGTGGTGTCGCGGCTCTCCGACGATAGTCTAGAGATTGGCGCCGTGCTGGACGTGATTCGCGGTGTTGCCGAGCAGACCAATCTGCTGGCCCTCAACGCGGCGATCGAGGCGGCACGCGCGGGCGAACAGGGGCGCGGATTCGCTGTGGTTGCGGACGAAGTGCGGACCTTGGCAAGTCGGACCCAGGCATCGACCGAGGATATCCGCAACAAGATCGAGCGCGTGCAGACCGGTTCGGCGACGGTCGTCCAGGCGATTGCTAAGAGTGAGGAGCGTGCCAGCGATAGCGTGGAGCATGCGCGACGGGCCAGCGAGTCATTCAAGAGCATCAGTCGCTCGGTGACCGCGGTCAGCGATATGAACACGCAGATCGCCAGCGCCGCCGAGGAGCAATCGGCCGTGTCTGAAGAGATCAACCGAAACGTCCACGCTATCACTGAGGCGGTGCGCCAAACCTCTTTCGGCTCCGATCACATTGCTCAGGCCAGTGAGGAGCTGGCGCGGTTGGCGGCGGATATTCAGATGCAGATTGGCCACTTTCGGGTCTGAGGTCTGGATTGCCCTGTCAGGGTGCGCGGGGAGGCGCGCACCTGGAGACTTGGAAAGATTCTGATCCAGGCTTGGGCGAGAAGGGAGAAGGACGGCTCGCTGCCGTTCACGAAATGGCTCAATCGTCATCGGGTGGTCAAATCCTGCGCGATCTAACAGCACCCTAGGCAATGGGTGACTTCGTGGCCTTCGTTCAGGGTTTATCCACAGAATTAATCACAGGAAATGTGCATAAGGTGAGTCTGCGATTGGTGCACTGCGGCGCCACCAATGCCTCGGTTGGTGAGCAATGAAGCTCGTGCTTCTCGCGTTTATGTTCTTGTTTTTAAAAAATATATTATGCTTTTCTTGGGTGCTTAAGAACTTTGCGCCCTTGTCCGGCTAGCGCATCCGGGATTGCAGCTTGACAATTCCGGGATGAGGCGCGCTGTGGTCGAAGGGGGATTTGCACAGGCTGTCGGCATGGCCATTTAGCGCGTCGTCAAGGGCTTGACACTGCGGGAAAATACTCAATTAGAATCGTGCGCGAAAAGTGCTTGATGAGCGGCCTTGCTCAGGTCAGTCAGGAGGCCCGACATCCGGTCGCTTGTCTGGTTTCGCCCCCCGATTCAAGGCGATTTCCGAGAAACAACAGACCCGCAGCTCCGATCCGGGTCTATTCGGGTAAGTCAATTTCCGGAAATCGCCCAACCTATGGGCTCGCCTCTTCTTCTTGGCTGCCGGGTCGTGCTTGTGATGTCAGCGAGCGGGCCTTGAGCGTTAAGCTGAATCTCGCCTGAGCCGGCCTTGTCAACGATGATCGCCTGGGCCCTCAACACCTATCGGTTTCCCGAAATCAACCGGAACAGCCGCTCCAAGCCTGCGTAGCCAGGCCATCCTGGCCTGGTTTGCCAGGGCTGGAAGCCCTGGCTACATAAAACCGATAGGTGGTGAGGCCTGGGCCTCCCGCGCTAAGAGGGCGCGTTTGCGCCAGACACCCCAACGGTAGCCGGATAGGGCGCCGTCGCTGCGTATCACACGGTGGCATGGGATGGCGATCGCCAAGGTGTTTGCCGCGCAGGCTTGAGCCACGGCGCGCGTCGCCTTAGGTGCCCCAATCTTTGTCGCCACTTCGCCGTAGCTGCGGGTCTGGCCAAGCGGGATCTGCAGCAGTGCGGACCAGACGCGGCGCTGAAAGGGCGTGCCTTGGATGTCCAACGGGGCGTCGATTGCCGCGCCCTGCTGTTCGATCAGATGACGCGTCTGCTGAAGGATGCGAGCACAGGTGCCTTGGTCGGGGGTGAGCTGAGCGTCCGGGAAGCTGCCGCGGAGCTGTAGTTCGAGGCTATCCTGGTCGTCGCCGAGAAAAATGGCGCAGATTCCGCGCGCGCGCTTGCCGACCAGAATGGCGCCTAGCGCGCAGTCACCAACGGCGAAACGAATCCCATCCGCGCTCTGTGCCTTGATCGGGCGGTGTACTCTCATGCCGGGCGTCTCCCTTAGGAACTGTCCATCAACAACTTCCCCCCTTTCGCAAAGGGGGGCTAGGGGGGATTTCGGGCGGCATCGCTCGCATCGGGAAACAATTGATGGACACTTTCTTAGGGTGTTAACGGGAGCTGGACTCTGGGCAGACTGCGCTGCCGCGTCAGACTCAGTCGTACTTCTCGTCCTTCCAGCGCCGCAAGGCCGTGAAGACCTCGCTGGGGGTTGAGAGCCTCTTTCCGGCGAAGTTCTCCGCAGCGGCAATGACGCCCGGATCTTGGGTGCGCAGGAAGGGGTTGGTGCTCAGTTCCAGCGCCAGGCTGGAGGGCACCGTCGGCTTGCTGGCCTGACGCAACTGGGTATCGGTGTCGATGCGCTCGGTCAGGGCCTTGCTTTGCGGTTCGACCCATTTGGCGAAGCCGAGGTTGGCCAGGGTGTATTCGTGCGCACAGCAGCAGAGGGTGTCGGCTGGGAGGGCGGCAATGCGCTCGAGTGAGTGTGAGAGCTGCTCGAAGGTGCCGTCGAACACACGGCCGCAGCCGGCGGCAAAGAGGGTGTCGCCGCAGAAGAGCTTGCCGTCGCCGACGAAGGCGATATGGCTCGATGTGTGGCCTGGGACTTCCATGACGTCGAGGCGGGTGGTCAGACCGGAGGGCTGAATCGAGTCGCCCTCGCCGACCTGGTCGGTCAGACCCGGAATACGGCTGTCCCTGGGGCCATAGACGCGCAGCTCCGGATAGGCCGCGGCAAGCTCATCCAGGCCGCCGGTGTGGTCGTAGTGATGGTGGGTGATGAGCACTGCCGTCAGCCTCAGGCCAGTGCAGCGAAGATGCTCGAGCACTGGATCCGCATCGCCAGGGTCGACGACAACGGCGTTCTTGGTGCCTTCGGTCAACAACCAGATGTAGTTGTCCGAGAACGCTGGGATGGGGTGAATGTCCAGCACGGCTTCGAAACCTCCGGTGCCGGCCTCGCCGGGGGCAAGACTGGCAAGGCAGATCATCTATGGGTCGCGGAATTGTTGGTGCCTTAGCCTCAGGCGCCGAGGCCTTGCCGTCGGGTCTGCCGCTCGTCTTGCGCGGTGCCGGCATCTCCCAAGCGATCGATCTCGGCACGCACGCTCGCCAAGATGCCGGCGGCGTCGAGACCGACGCTGGCCAACTGCTCGCCATGCTCGGCGTGATCGATATAGCGGTCGGGCAGGCCGAGGTGAAGGCAGCGCATCAGGATGCCTTGCGCCGCAAGTGTCTCCGCGACACCACTGCCGGCACCGCCCGCGATGGCGTTCTCCTCGATGGTCACCAAGACCTCATGGGTCAAGGCCAGCTCCTTGATCAGGGCCTCGTCCAGCGGCTTGACGAAGCGCATGTTGGCGACGGTTGCGTCCAGCGCTTCCGCAGCTTCCAGCGCGGGCGGGACCATACTGCCGAAGGCCAGCAGGGCAACGCGGCGGCCTTGACGCAGCACCTCGCCCTTGCCGATTGGCAGCGCGGGCGCTTGAGGATCGATCTGGACGCCTGGTCCCGTGCCGCGCGGGTAGCGCACCATCGCCGGGCCTTCGTACTCATAGGCCGTCTTGAGCATCTGCCGGCATTCGTTCTCGTTCGATGGCGCCAAGATCAGGAGGTTGGGGATGGGGCGGCAGAAGCTGAGGTCGAAGCTGCCGGCGTGGGTCGCGCCGTCTGGGCCGACGAGCCCGCCGCGATCCACGGCGAGGGTCACATCGAGGTTCTGCAAGGCGACGTCATGAATGAGTTGGTCGTAGGCGCGCTGGAGGAAGCTGGAATAGATGGCGACCACCGGCTTCAAGCCCTCGCAGGCCACACCTGCGGCCAGTGTAATGGCGTGCTGCTCGGCGATGCCGACATCGAAGTAGCGGTCCGGAAAGCGCTTGGAGAAGGCGGTGAGCCCGGAGCCTTCGCACATGGCCGGTGTGATGCCAACCAAGCGGTCGTCTTGAGCGGCGGCGTCGCAGAGCCATCCGCCGAAGACTTGGGTGTAGCTTGGTCCCCTGCTCTTGCCCTTGCGCAACTCGCCGGTGTGGCGGTCGAAGGGTGTCACACCATGATAGGTGACCGGCTGGCCCTCGGCGGGCTCGAAGCCGCGTCCCTTCTGGGTGACGACGTGCAGCAGACGCTGTCCTGGCATGTCTTTGATGTTGCGGAGCGTGCGCAAGAGTCCGTCGATGTCGTGGCCGTCGACCGGGCCGATGTAGTTGAAGCCAAGCTCCTCGAACAGGGTGCTGGGCATCACCATGCCCTTCATGTGCTCTTCCCAGCGTCCCACCAGATGGCGCAGGTTGGGCATGCCGCGCAGGGCCGTCTTGCTGCCCTCGCGCATGGTCGTGTAGATCTTGCCGGAGAGTAGGCGGGCCAGGTGGTTGCTGATGGCACCCACCGGCGGGGAGATGGACATCTCGTTGTCATTGAGGATGACGACCAGGTCGATGTCCATGGAGCCGGCGTGATTCAGCGCCTCGAAGGCCATCCCAGCGCTCAGTGCACCGTCGCCGATGACGGCGATGGCCGTGCGCCGCTCGCCGCGCTGCTCTGCGGCGAGCGCCATGCCCAGCGCGGCGCCGATGGAGGTGCTGGAATGCCCAACGCCGAAGGTGTCGTATTCGCTCTCGCTGCGCTTCGGAAAGCCGGATACGCCGCCTTTCTGGCGCAGCGTGCACATGCGATCGCGCCGTCCGGTGAGGATCTTGTGCGGATAGGCCTGATGACCGACGTCCCAGACGATGCGGTCGTAAGGGGTGTCGAAGATGTAGTGCAGACCGATGGTTAGCTCAACGACACCTAAACCGGCGGCCAGGTGTCCGCCAGTCTGCGAAACACATTCTATAAGGAAGCTCCGCAGCTCACTGGCGACCTCCGGTAGCTGACTCTGAGACAGGGCGCGTAGGTCGGCCGGGTCGTTAATGGAGTCGATGAGTGGACGGCGGTGCAAGAGGGCACCGGAATCGCTTGGGGTGCGGTGTGGCATGGTCGAGAACGCGGATATCGTGACAAGCGGTGTAGTTTAGTCGAAACGGGCCTTTGCTGTCCGGAGCAATCGAGTCGATCCTGGCCGGTTGTTGGCTGATGGGGGCATCCCGGCGCGGGGTCAAGATCGAGCCAAGGCAGCGCGGGCCTAGCCCACGGCGATCGGGGCGGCGATTCTGGCCGCCTCCGCCCGCACGAAGTCGCGGAAGGCGCTCGCAGCAGGGGATAGGCGCTTGCCGCGTCTGTAGACGAGGTACCACTGGCGGCGGTCCGGGAAGCCCTCGACGTCCAGGATCACCAGGCGCCGGGTTTCGAGTTCGAGTTCGATGGTGTGCAGGGACACCACGCTGAGTCCGAGGCCCGAACGCACCGCCTGTTTTACCGCCTCGTTGCGGGTCATCTGCATGCCGTGGCGGATCTCGACGCCGCGCTCGGCGAAGAAACGCTCCATCGCCTTGCGGGTTCCGGAGCCTTCCTCGCGCATCACGAAGACCTCGTCCGACAACCGCTTGGTGAGGATATTGCGCTCATTCGCAAGGGGGTGATCGGGCGGGGCGACCACGACGAGCGGATTGTCCATGAAGGCCTCGGCTTCGACGTCGACGTTCTTCGGCGGGACACCCATGAGCACCAGGTCCACCGAGTTGCTGTCGAGCATCTGCACCAGCATCTCGCGATTGGTCACGTCGAGGCGCAGTCCGATGCCTGGGTGGCGCTGCTGGAAGACGGCCAAGAGGCGCGGGGCGAAATAGTTGACCGTGCTGGCGACCGCGAGGCGCAGACTGCCGCGGTTGATGCCCTTGAGCGACTCCATGACATCTTCCAGCTCAGCCAGTGAGCGGTTGATGGCGCGGCTGTAGTGGTACAGCTCACGACCAGCCTCGGTGGGCACGACCTTTTTGCCAAGGCGCTCGAAGAGGGGGAGGCCGACCTCGTCCTCCAACTGCTTCACCTGCATCGAAACGGCGGGCTGACTGAGATGAAGCTCCTCTGCCGCACGCGTATAGCTATGGTTTTGGGCGACCGCCTCGAACACCCGCAGCTGGCGCAATGAAATATGCATGACGCTTCTTGGAATCTCGCGGCCCAGGTTGATGACATCCCGACGCCGGCCGCCAGGCGATGGGACGCATTTATCATAAGCTATGAGTTATATTTCTCATAAGCAATATTTAGTAGAATTTATGTGGTTTCTCGCTAATAATCTCGCCCCAGGTTTCAGGCCGCACGCGGGGCAGCCGAAGCTACAGATGACAGGCGCGAGCGGATCGGCAGCTCAAGCCAACAATCACCACAGAACTCAATCTTCTCGGAGGATTCAGAATGGCGAAGACTTACAGCGCGGGCGTAAAAGAGTACCGCGAGACCTACTGGATGCCTAACTACACGCCCAAGGACACCGACATTCTGGCGTGCTTCAAGATTACTCCCCAGCCTGGTGTGCCGCGTGAAGAAGCTGCGGCCGCTGTCGCTGCCGAATCCTCCACCGGTACCTGGACCACGGTCTGGACCGACCTTCTGACCGACCTCGACTACTATAAGGGCCGCGCCTACGCCATCGAGGACGTTCCTGGTGACGACAGCTGTTACTACGCCTTCATCGCCTACCCGATCGACCTCTTCGAAGAGGGCTCGGTGGTCAACGTCTTCACCTCGCTGGTCGGCAACGTCTTCGGCTTCAAGGCCGTGCGCGCCCTGCGTCTGGAAGACGTTCGCTTCCCCATCGCCTATGTCATGACCTGCAATGGCCCGCCGCACGGCATCCAGGTCGAGCGCGACATCATGAACAAGTACGGCCGTCCGATGCTCGGCTGCACCATCAAGCCGAAGCTCGGCCTCTCGGCGAAGAACTACGGTCGCGCGGTCTACGAGTGTCTGCGCGGCGGTCTCGACTTCACCAAGGACGACGAGAACATCAACTCGCAGCCCTTCATGCGCTGGCGTCAACGCTTCGACTTCGTCATGGACGCCATCGACAAGGCCGAGCGCGAGACTGGCGAGCGCAAGGGTCACTACCTGAACGTCACCGCGCCGACGCCCGAGGAGATGTACAAGCGTGCCGAGTACGCCAAAGAGATCGGCGCACCCATCATCATGCACGACTACATCACCGGCGGCTTCACCGCGAACACCGGGCTGGCGCAGTGGTGCCGTGACAACGGTGTGCTGCTGCACATCCACCGCGCCATGCACGCCGTGCTCGACCGCAACCCGCACCACGGTATCCACTTCCGTGTCTTGACCAAGATCCTGCGTCTGTCGGGCGGCGACCATCTGCACACCGGCACCGTGGTCGGCAAGCTGGAAGGCGACCGCGAGGCGACCCTGGGCTGGATCGACCTGCTGCGTGAGTCCTACGTCAAGGAAGACCGCAGCCGCGGCATCTTCTTCGATCAGGATTGGGGCTCCATGCCCGGCGCCTTCGCGGTCGCCTCCGGCGGTATCCACGTCTGGCACATGCCGGCGCTGGTGACCATCTTCGGCGACGACGCCGTGCTGCAGTTCGGCGGCGGTACCCTGGGTCATCCTTGGGGCAACGCGGCGGGCGCCGCAGCCAACCGCGTCGCACTCGAGGCCTGCGTCGAGGCACGCAACCAGGGTGTTGCCATTGAGAAGGAAGGCAAAGACGTCCTCACTAAGGCCGCAGCCTCCAGCCCAGAACTCAAGGCTGCCATGGAGACCTGGAAAGAGATCAAGTTCGAGTTCGATACGGTGGACAAGTTGGATGTCGCTCACAAGTGATGGTGTGAGCGCGGATTCAAACGACACCGTCGATAGGCTCGACATGGCGCGCCCCCAAGCCGCCAGCTTCTAGCCTTCAGCCGCCAGCCGCTTGGCTGGCGAGCGAGCCCAGAACAACCGGAGTACAGATCAAATGAGTGACATGCAGGACTATCAATCCAGTCTCGAGGACGTGAACAGCCGTAAGTTCGAGACCTTCTCCTACCTGCCGGCGATGGAAGACGCGCGGATCCGCAAGCAGGTCGAGTACATCGTCAACAAGGGCTGGAACCCGGCGATCGAGCACACCGAGCCGGAGAATGCTTTCGACCACTACTGGTATATGTGGAAGCTGCCGATGTTCGGCGAGACCGACGTCGAGACCATCCTCGCCGAGGCCGAGGCCTGCCACAAGGCGCATCCCAACAACCACGTGCGCTTGATCGGCTATGACAACTACGCCCAGTCACAGGGCGCGGCCATGGTGGTCTTCCGCGGCAAGCCGGTCTAAGACTGGCCCTAGGACCTGGGAATTCAGAGCCCCTGCTTCCTGAATGAGGGGGCAGGGGCTTTGTTTTGCCCGGAGCGCAGAATTCACAGCCACTAGGGTGGACGCGCAACAGCCAAGTCCACCGCATCCCTCGACTCCGCTCGGGGCAAGCTTGTCAACCCTGCGACCGCGCAGCATGAAAGCGAGCGGCCTGGCGACCGAGGCCATTACCCAATCAGCGCACATGCCGCGTCTTGAGAAAGGACCGCACTCATGTCAGACATCGATCGCGACCAATATCTGGTCCAGCAAGAGCCCTACTACTGCCCTGTTCAAAACGAAGTCGCCATGTACGAGGCGGCCTATGACGCGCGCATGCCGGTCATGCTCAAGGGACCGACCGGGTGCGGTAAGACCCGCTTCGTCGAGTACATGGCCTGGAAGCTGCGCAAGCCGCTGATCACCGTCGCTTGTAACGAGGATATGACCGCCTCCGACCTGGTCGGCCGCTTCCTGCTCGACATCAACGGCACCAAATGGCAAGACGGTCCGCTCACCGTCGCCGCCCGCGTCGGTGCCATCTGTTATCTCGATGAGGTCGTCGAGGCCCGCCAAGACACCACGGTCGTCATCCATCCGCTGACCGACCACCGCCGCACGCTGCCGCTGGAGAAGAAAGGCGAGCTGGTCGAGGCGCATCCCGATTTCCAGATCGTCATCTCCTACAACCCTGGCTATCAGAGCCTCATGAAGGATCTGAAGCAGTCCACCAAGCAGCGCTTCGGCGCCCTGGACTTCGACTACCCGACGGCCGAGATCGAGTCCGAGATCATCGCCCATGAGGGTGGGGTGGATAAGTCGGTCGCCGAGAAGCTGGTGCAGATCGCCCACCGCAGCCGCAACCTCAAGGGTCATGGCCTGGACGAAGGCATGTCGACCCGCTTGCTCGTCTACGCCGCCCAGCTCATCTCCAAGGGCGTCGACCCGCAATCCGCCGCGCAGATGGCCCTGGTCGGCCCGCTCACGGACGATCCGGATATGCGCGATACCCTGGACGCGGCGGTGAATACCTATTTCTGAGGAGTTTTGAACCGCAAAGGCGCTAAGGACGCAAAGGGAATTGAGGTCTAGGAAGGAGCCGAATCGGGAGATCGAAGAATTGGCGCATGCGACCATCGGTGCTGCGATCGAGGTGCATCGGTATCTTGGGCCTGGATTTCTCGAGAGCGTCTATGAGGCAGCCTTGGCGGTCGAGCTTCAAGGTCGTGGGATCGAGTATCGGCGCCAGGTTGAAGTGGCGGTCGAATACTAAGGGTGTTCACGTTGGCGAGGGTAGGCTGGATTTGTTGGTGGGCGGCGTCTTGGTTGTTGAACTGAAGGCAGTCGATACGCTGCTGCCGGTCCATAAGGCTCAGTTGCTCTCGTATCTCAAGACACTCAAACGTCCGCTTGGTCTCTTGATCAATTTCAAGGTCCAGGCACTTCGACAGGGTATCCAGCGCGTGATCCTCTCCCAGTGAAAATCTTTGCGCCCTTTGCGCCTTTGCGGTTCAAGCAATCATGAGCATCGACTTCAGCGAATTTCTCTCTTGCCTCAAAGCCGACCCAGAGCACGCGCACGCTCAGGCGCTGGAGTCGAGCTACCAAGAGGCCGCCCGTGTCATGTCCCCTCAGGGGCTCGACCACTACCTGACCGGCATCAAGGCCATGTGCACCCTCAACAAGGGGGCGGATCTGGTGATGACCTATGTCCAAGAGATGCCGGGCGTGGTCAAGGAGGTCGGCGAGGACATCATCCCGGATATCGTCAGCGCCCTGATGAAGCTCTCCTCCCATACCTCGGGTACTGTCATCACCCTGATGATGGCCAATATGCCGCTCGCCGCGAGCCGGCTCGGCGATTTCGAGGTGATGCGCGGCTACCTGAACCTGCTCCATCAGCTCGCCGGCAAAGCCCCGCGCGGACTGCGCCCCATGATGGAGAACATGGACGAGCTGCTCTCCAAGCTCACCCTCGGCGGTCTGCGCCGCTGGGCGCTCTGGGGTGCGCAGGCACATGCCCGAGACCTTGATGGGCAGCTGGCCTACTTTGGCCTCAAGACCGAATCCTCGCGTGCAGTGCTCCAGAAGGAGCGGCGCGGCACCCTCTTCGTCGACAACCAGCGCAAGCTCAACTTCTATCTGCGCGCGCTCTGGGGGCGCGCCTTCTTCATGCGACCGACCTCAGGTGACTACGAGTCGCGCACTGGGCTCAAGCCCTTCATCGAAGACTTCCAGATCCACCTGCCGGATGCCTTCGACGCCTGGCGCGGCATCTCGGGCATGGAACTCTATCGCGCCGCTGCGGCCCACTGTGCCGCGCACATGGTCTACACGACGCAGCCCCTCAGCGCCGAGCAGCTCAACCCGGTCCAGCGCATCTTCGTCGAGCTGTTCGAAGATGCCCGCGTCGAGGCGCTCGCCATCCGCGAGTTCCCGGGCATGAAGAAGCTTTGGCTCCAGTTCTTCACCGCTCCGCCTGATGCCGGCGAGACGGTCCAGCTCCACCCGCTGGTCGATCTGATGCTGCGGCTCGCCCGCGCCCTGCTCGACGAGGATTACCAAGACAGCGAAGCGCTCATCGATGAGTCGGCCACCGCCTTTCGCGCAGCGCTGGCGGAGCGGGGAGATGACAATCAGATCAGCTGGAACGCCGGTGTCGACTTCTACAACCGCGCCGTCCAGATTGCCGCCATTCCCAGCATGCGCGTCCTCGAAGACTCGCCAATCCCCTATCGCGACGACAACGACTACATTTGGTACTTCGACGAAAACCTCTTCGTCACGCGCGGCATGGACTACCTGCCGGCCTCCCAGCAGCAGGTGCGGCGCAATGTCAGCGTCATGGAGATGGTCAACGAGCTGGACTGCGAGCTGGCCGGCGACGACGCTCAGGAGATCTGGACCCTCTCGACCGAGTTCTGGCTCGACCAGGAAGCCTGCACCATCAATGAGCTGGAAGGCAAAGAGCCGGTCTCAGAGCCCTACCATTATCAGGAATGGGACTATCACGTGCAGCTCTATCGCCCCGATTGGGCGACCATCCTCGAGCGGCGCCAGGGCCGCGGTGATCCGGAGGCAATGGATGAGATCCTCACCAAGCACAAGCCGGTTGCGAGCCGCATCCGCCACCTGATCGACGCACTCCAGCCCCAGGGGATCGTCCGTCGCCGCGGCTACGAGGAAGGCGAAGAGCTCGACCTCAACGCCGCCGTGCGCGCCATGATCGACATCCGTCGCGGCGTGATGCCCGACCCGCGCATCAACATTCGCATCACACGCCATGTCCGTGATCTCTCCATCGTCGTGCTCATGGACCTGTCGCAGTCGACCAACGAGAAGATCGGTTTCAAGGAAGGCGAGCCGGGTTACGAAGAAGCCCCGAGCATTCTGGATCTCACGCGCGAGTCCACCGGCCTGCTCGCCTGGGCCATCGACTCCATCGGCGACAACTTCGCCGTCCACGGCTTCGCCTCCGACGGCCGGCACGACGTCCAATACTACCGTTTCAAGGACTTCAATCAGCCCTACGACGACGACGCCAAGTCACGCATGGCCGGCATGAAAGGCGGACTCTCCACCCGCATGGGCGCCGCGCTCCGCCATGCCGGTTGGCACCTGACCCAGCAGCCCGCCCAAAAGCGCCTGGTCCTGCTCGTCACCGACGGCGAGCCCGCCGACATCGACGAGCGCGACCCGCAATACCTCCGGCACGATGCCAAGAAGGCGGTCGAGGACCTGCGCATGCGCGGCATCCACACCTACTGCCTGACCCTAGACCCGGATGCCGACCGCTACGTCGCGCGCATCTTCGGCGAGAACGGCTATTCCATCGTCGATCAGGTCGAGCGGCTACCCGAGCGCTTGCCGGCGGTCTTCGCCGCCTTGACGGGATAAAGCAGCCAGCACCGCGAGCCGTCCCGAGCTAATGCGCTTCGACGCGGGAGCGGCGCCCCGCCGCGATCGCGCGGTTGGACCAATCCATGATCAGGGCCGAAAAGCCGCCGTCGAGCCACGCGCATTGATATCCTGTCTTGAACCGATGGGGCGATACGGAGCACGGCGAGCATGAGCGCAATCGACCAACCCTGGCGCATCCCCTATGGTGTGGCGGATTTCATCAAGCTGCGCGAGGGGCATGAATACTATGTCGACAAAACCCGTTATCTGCCGTTACTGGAGCAGGCCGGACGCTTCTTATTTCTGATTCGCCCGCGCCGCTTCGGCAAGAGTCTATTGCAGTCGGTGATGGAGTGCTAATACGACGCGCACTGGGCGGAGCGCTTCGATGAACTCTTTGCCGGCACCTGGATTCAGTGGCGCTACCTGCCTGAAATATCATGGGACCGGAAAATTAGAGAGGGTCGGGAAGCCCGAACGCCGGAACTTGACCCCTCCCTAATTTTTCAACACCTTGTAAGCCACTGATCTTAAATTCGTTACCGGCCAGGAAAAATGGCCAAAATCGAGTTTCTTATGTCCCCTTTCTTATTCAGGGGCTGCCAGTGGCCAGCATTCGGGGTCGAGCAGTTGTTCCAGGTGATAGGGGTTGTCCTCGGGAAACAGATCGGGATCGAGGCCGGTCTCGCGGATGGCTAGATCGCGACCGTCATCCCATCCGCTTTCCAAGGCTTTCGCCATCTGAGCCGGGTTTTTGAGTCCAGGGTTTTGCGCCAAATGACGCGCTAGCGATCTGCGCTGGGTCGTGATGGTGTTGCGCCAGCTTTTTTCATTGGTGCGGGTGCGATCGACCTGAATCTGGAGCTTGAGCAGATGCCCGATGAGGACGGCGAGCCGCTGGGCCAGGTGGCGCTGTTCGGATTTCCCCATGTCGGCGACCTCCTCGGCCAGATGTTCCAGGTCCAGCAAATCAAGGCGGCCTTGCTTGAGATAGGCGGCTTGCTCCTGGGTCCAGGTAAAGAAGTCCTGGTCGTAGGCGGTACTCATGTCGGCGCCTCGCTCGTCGTATTGAGTGTTTTCGCAGCGGACAAGGTGGTGTGGATTTCATCGGCCGGTCAGTGCAGCTGTCCTCTTCTTGGCCCTCTTGCCCATCGTCAAGCCCACTAAGAAAGTGCCCATCAATTGTTGCCCGATGCGAGCCATGCCGCCCGCAATCTCCCCGCCCCCCTTTACGAAAGGGGGGAGTTGTTGATGGACGCTTTCTAGGGAATGACGATCGTCATCCCAGGCGTGAGCTGGTCCGGGTTGTCGAGTAGATGGCGGTTGGCTTGGAACAGCCGGCGCCATTGATTGCTGTTGCCGTAGAAGCGGTTGCTGATGAGGCCGAGGTTGTCGCGCTCTCTGACCCGGTAGACGCTGAGTGCGTCGGTCACGCGGGCGAGCTTGAGCTGGCGTTTGCGCAGCAGGTCTTCGGCTTCGGCGCGGCTCTTGACCCCGGTGGGCTCGGCGTCGGCGCCAGGACGGTCGATCTGCCGTTTCAGCGCGAGGAAGGCCTCGGCTGAGGCTTCCTTTGCCGCTTCTTCGGTCAAGTTGCCGCCGTCCGTGTGTGGAAGTTGAGCGGCCAAGGTCTCGACCCGCGCCGTGAGGGCGGCATTCTGCTTACGCTCGTGCTCGAGTTCCGCCGCAAGTCGCTCTACCAATCCCCGCTGGTCGGATAGCGCTTGCTCGAGTTCGGCTTGACGGTCATGCGTGGCCGTGAGTTCGTCGCGCATCTGCTCGAGCGCCTGGCTGCCTTCGGCTAGGCGTCGCTCGGCCTCCATGCGGGCCTGGTCGGCGGTCTTGCGCGCCAGGGCGGAATCCCTGAGCTTGCCTTCCATTCCCTGGACGCGGGACTGGAGCATCTCGATCTTCTCGTGGAGCTGATCTGGGGTTTGCGGCGGTGGCGCTGGCTCGGCGTCGACGGCTTCTTCGCGCTCCCGCGGGCTGTCCTCTGAGAGTGCCGCCAGCGGGAGCCAGAAGGCGGCCAACCAAGGGACGACGACAAGCGCAACGCGTCCCTGCGTTCTTGCGAGCCTGGTGTGTCGCATCCGAAACCTCCTTGCCGCGCGCTTGTTGACGGGAATCGGCTTAGCCGATGGACGGCAGACCGGAGAGCGCCATGGCGACCTCGTTCTCGGCGTATTCGAGATCCTTGAGCTTGTCGCCGAAATAGTCGGTGTAGGCCTGCATGTCGAAGTTCCCGTGACCGCTGAGGTTGAAGAGGATGCTCTTGCTCTGACCCGACTCGCGGCACTTCTCGGCCTCGTGGATCACCGCGCGCACCGCGTGGTTGGCCTCGGGTGCGGGGATGATGCCCTCGGCTTTGGCAAACTGAACGCCGGCCGCGAAGCACTCGAGCTGGTTGTAGGAGCGCGGCTTGATGAAGCCGAGCTTGGCCAGGTGACTAACCTGCGGCGCCATGCCGTGATAGCGCAGACCGCCGGCATGGAAGCCCGGCGGGACGAAGGTCGAGCCCAGCGTGTGCATCTTGCACAGGGGCGTGAGATGCGCGGTATCGCCGAAGTCGTAGGCAAAGAGCCCCTTGGTCAGCGTCGGACAGGCGGTGGGCTCGACGGCGATGCATTCCACCTCGCGTCCGCCGCGTAGCTGCTCGCCGAGGAAGGGAAAGGCAATGCCTCCGAAATTGCTGCCGCCGCCGGTGCAGCCGATCACCATGTCTGGATAGGCATCCGCCATCTCCAATTGCTTCTGCGCCTCCAGACCAATCACCGTCTGGTGGAGCAGGACGTGATTGAGCACGCTGCCGAGGGCGTACTTGGTGTCATCGCGCTGGGCGGCCAGCTCGACTGCTTCACTGATGGCGATGCCCAGGCTGCCGCTGCTGTCGGGGTGCTCGGCAAGGATGGCGCGGCCCGACTCGGTGGTGTCGCTTGGGCTCGCGATGCATTGGGCGCCGAAGGTCTCCATGAAGGCCCGGCGGTAGGGCTTCTGGTTGTAGCTGACCTTGACCATGTAGACCAGGATCTCGAGCCCGAACATGGAGCCGGCCATGGCGAGAGAGGATCCCCACTGGCCCGCGCCGGTCTCGGTGGTGATGCGTTTGACGCCTTCCGCCTTGTTGTAGAAGGCCTGGGCGATGGCGGTATTGGCCTTGTGGCTGCCGGCTGGGCTGACGCCTTCGTATTTGTAAAAGATCTTGGCCGGGGTCTTGAGCGCTTGTTCGAGCCGTCGGGCGCGGTAAAGCGGCGAGGGGCGCCATTGACGCAGCACCTCGCGCACCGGCTGTGGGATCTCGATCTCGCGCTCGGTGCTGACCTCTTGCTCGATGACAGCGCGGGGAAAGATGACGCTAAGCTCGTCCGGGGTGATGGGCTGCTGCGTGCCGGGGTGCAGGAAGGGGTCCAGCGGCTTCGGCAGGTCGGCGTTGATGTTGTACCAGAAACGGGGGAGTTGCTGCTCGTCGAGCAAGTACTTGACTGGGTCGCTCATGCGGACATTGGCCTCAGTAGTGGTGGAGCGGCCGGCGGCGGACGGAGCGCTGGCTTAAGCGCGGCGCTTCTCACGACACATGCATGTGTTTAGGCCTCGATGCCATCAGGCTGCCGAGGCTTAGGGATGCCGAGTGCCGCAGCACTGGGTCCCCTGCGACGGCGCCGAGCCCAGGGCCGTCGCAGTTCTCCATGAGGTCACCGCTGGTCTGTCGAGACGCTGACTGGATGCCTTCCTGGCATTCAACTCAGCACGCGACTCGGAAACGCGGTTTCCGAGTCGCTCCATTTTCAAGAGTTCTTGATGCTCGAAAATGCTGCACCCTCCATGGCCCGGACGGGAAATGCGAAGCATCAGCGCTTCCCCGTTCCGGCTTGCGCGCCAAGTTTGCCAGGTTTGCAGGGTAGCTTGTATCCCATTGTGATTCAGAGTTGACCGAGGTCGGGATCAGCTGGGCCGCGTGGCCCAAACGGGTGCGAGCATCGCCAGGCATCCGTTGTGGGCATCGCTGACCTAAGAAAGTGTCCATCAATTGTTTCCCGATGCGAGCGATGCCGCCCCAAATCCCCCCCCCCCAGCCCCCCTTTGCGAAAGGAGGGAAGTTGTTGATGGACGCTTTCTAAGGGGTTGACTTATGCTGCTCGACACTGTGGAGGGCGGCGCTGCGGTCCTCGCCTAGGTCGGTCTCGAGGAAGGGCGGGCTCATGGGCAGCATGATCTCCCAGCCGTTGGTCAGGTCGATCTCAAGCTCGCCCTTGGTCAGATCGAAATCTAGCACATGGCCGGCGTGCCTGCGGTCGTCGGAGAGAAAGTGCAGGTGGAACCCGGGCACATTCACGCCCTTGGTGAAAGCAGGACACCAGAAGCCGATCAAGGTCCCCGTGATCTGCGCTTGCTGGAAGACGCGTTGTTGCTTCGATGCCTCGAGCAGGGGCGGGTAGGGTTGTTCTTGCCGCGGCACGCTGCGGTAGGTCACGCTCTTGAAGTCGCCGTCTACGCGAATGGCGTAGGCGATATTGCGGCTGGGGAGCCGTGTCTCGAGCCAGGTCTTGAAGGTCTCGTAGTTCTGATCCGGCGGTGGACTCAGGCGCTGGTCGGCCGCGAAGTGGGTGACGCTGATGAAGGGCGTGCGGGTCGCGGGTGGCATCTCCTTGACCTCACCGCTGGCCGCCGCTTGGTAGATGATGCCGTCGAGCAGGATCAGCTCGCCGTCGAGCGCCTCGAAGGTGCCGAGCCCGAAGTCTCCGTGGGGCAGGACATCCGCGATCTCGGCGACGCCTTGGTAGACCCCGGCGAGCAAGGCATCGATGGTGGAGACTTGATAGAGGGTGTCGGCATCCTCATCCGCTTGCGCGCAGATTGAGAGGGGCAGGGTGAGGAGCAGCAAGAGGCTTCGGCAGTGCTTGGTCATGGGCCGTTTCTCCGGATGGTTGGCACGCGCCGCTTCAGTGCGGGGCGCTCAGCGTGCCCTGGGGAAGTTGCATGGTGATGCAGTGTAGGCTTCCGCCCTGGCGAACCAGGGGTGTGCAGTCGAGGGTCAGGATCTCACGGTCGGCAAAGAGGTCGGCGAGGATGGCTTTGGCCTGCGCGTCTGCCGGATCGCCATAGATGGGCAGGATGACAGCCCCGTTGATGATGAGAAAGTTGGCGTAGCCGGCGGGCAGGCGCTCGCCGTCCGCACCCAAGAGCGGTTTCGGCGTTGGCAGCGCGACCAGTCGATAGGGTCGACCTTGGATGTCACGCAGCGCCTGAAGCTCTTCCTCCATGGCCTTGAGTTCGGCATAGTCCGCGTCGCTTGGATCCTCGCATCGGGCGTGGCAGATGGTGTTGGCGTCGCAGAAACGCGCCAGGGTATCGATGTGGCCATCCGTGTCGTCGCCGCTGATGGCTCCGTGCTCGAGCCATAGGAAGTGGCGGATGCCCAGTCGCGCCGCCAGCTTCTGCTCGATCTCAAGGCGCGATAGGCCAGGGTTGCGCAGCGGATCGACCAGGGTGCGCTTCACTGCCAGCAGGGTGCCTTGGCCGTCGGTCTCAATGGCTCCGCCTTCCAGCACCAGGTCGATCGCCTCGCGGGCGATCTGGCCGAAGAGGCCCGACTGATGGAGCTGTGCTGTGATCTGGGTGTCGAGTTCGGCGGCGAACTTGCCACCCCAGCCATTGAAATGGAAGTCGAGCAGCGTCGGTGCGCCGTCCCGGCCGAGCACCGTGATGGGGCCATGGTCGCGGGCCCAGGTGTCATTATTGGCCGCGATGGCGATGCGCAATCTGGCTGGCTCCGTGCGCTGCGCGAGCACGCATGCTCGCACCTGTTCGGCCTGTGCGCTGTCGCGACAGACGATGAGCAGGGTTTCGTAGCCCATGATCATGGCGGCGAGATCGGCATAGAGCGCCTCGACGCGATCGAGCTGATCGGCCCAATCCGTCTCTGCGTGTGGCCAGGTCAGCATGACCCCGCTCTGGGGCTCCCACTCGGCGGGAAGGCGGTGCATAGGTCGGTTCTCGATGGCTGCGGGCGAATGCCTGGATTCTAGCCGCTCTGTGATCTGCGGTGGCAGGAGCCTTTTCGGCGATGCCGTTGTCTCAGCCCGAACAGCCGTCGCGCATGGCCTTGCGCGATCTCATTCGGACGTTCACGCGCCGGTTGCGCAAGTCCTCTTACTTTGTGATTAAATGCCGCGCCTATGTATCATCCCCTCCCTCTCTATATCGGCCTGCGCTACACGCGAGCGAAGCGCCGAAACCACTTCATCTCCTTCATTTCCGGAACCTCCATGGTCGGGATCACCCTGGGCATCGTCGCCCTGATCGTGGTGCTCTCGGTCATGAACGGCTTTCACAAGGAGATCCAGCAACGCATCCTCAGCATGGCCTCACACGCTACGCTGACCGACCCCTATGGCGGAATGGCGAACTGGCCCGAGGTCTTGGAGCAGGTCCGTGCGCACGAGGACGTCGTGGGTGCCGCGCCTTTCGTTGAGGTGCAGGGGATGCTGGTCAATGGCTCCCAGGTCAGCGGCGCGCTGATTCGGGGCATCGTCCCCAAGGAGGAGGACGATGTGGCCGAGCTGCGCCAGGAGATGGTTCGCGGCTCGGTCGACGACCTGGTCGAGGGTGCCTTCAATATCATCCTGGGCCGTGATCTGGCTGCTTTCCTTGGGGTGGGGCAGGGCGACAAGGTTACGGTGGTGACGCCTCGGGTGAGTGCGACGCCCGTGGGTATCATGCCGCGGCTCAAGCGCTTCACGGTGAGCGGCATCTTTGCGGTCGGCATGGCGGATTACGACCGCAACGCCGCCTTCATCGAGATGCATGATGCCGCCAAGCTGCTGAGCCTGGGCGACGCGGTCTCCGGGGTGCGGCTCAAGCTGGACGACATGTGGGAGGCGCCGCGACTCGCGCGCGAGATTGCCTATGACCTCGGCGGTGTCTACCGGCTGGTGGACTGGACCCAGGTTCACGCCAATTTCTTCAGCGCCCTGGCCATGGAGAAGCGGATGATGGGCATCATCCTCTTCCTCATCGTCGCCGTTGCGGCCTTCAATATCGTCTCGACCCTGGTGATGGTCGTCACGGACAAGCAATCGGATATCGCGGTGATGCGCACCCTGGGCGTCTCGCCGGCGCGCGTCATGGGCATCTTCATGGTTCAAGGGACCGCGATCGGCCTGATCGGAACCCTCCTCGGCATGATCGTGGGCGTGTTACTGGCATTTAATGTCGAACCCGTGGTCGGGGCCATTGAGCAGGTCTTCGGCATTCATTTCCTCGATCCGAACATCTATTACATCAGTGCGCTGCCCTCTGACGTGCACCTCTCGGATGTCCTCGCGATCGGCGGCGGGGCCTTTGTGATGTCGGTGCTGGCCACCCTCTATCCAGCATGGCGCGCCGCTAAGACGCAGCCGGCGGAGGCCTTGCGCTATGAGTAAGCCGGAGCCTGTCATCGAGGTCCAAGGTCTGGCTAAGACCTTTCGGCAGGGGCCTCAAGTCGTCGAGGTGCTGAAGGAGGTCAGCTTTAGCGTTAGCCCCGGCTCGCGCATCGCCATCGTCGGGGCCTCTGGCTCGGGCAAGAGCACGCTATTGCATTGCGTCGGCGGTCTCGATCGGCCTTCGGCGGGGCAGGTCAGCTGGATGGGGCAGGAGATCGGCCGTCTGTCCGAGGCGAAGCTGGGGTTGCTGCGCAACCGCCATCTAGGCTTCGTCTATCAATTCCATCATTTGTTACCGGAATTCACCGCGCTCGAGAATGTCGCCATGCCGCTCTTGATCGGCGGCACCTCGCCGGCCAAGGCCAAGGCCGAGGCGGCGGCGCTTCTGGAGCGCGTTGGACTTGAGCACCGCAGCACGCACAAGCCGGGAGAACTCTCCGGCGGGGAGCGCCAGCGCGCGGCAGTCGCTCGGGCCCTGGTGACGCGGCCAGCCTGTCTCTTGGCCGACGAGCCCACGGGCAATCTGGACAGCGGTACGGCCGCCGACGTCTATGAGCTGATGTTGGAACTCAATCGCGAGATCGGCACTGGTCTGGTGATCGTGACCCATGATCGCGACTTGGCCGCTCGCATGCGTCACGTCTGGCGATTGGAGGACGGTGTCCTCAGCCGGGATTCCGACAGCTCCCGATAGCGCTCCTTGCGCTTTTGGATCCGGCGCATCAGCTTCCAGCGCCAGAGGATCTGGATAGTCACGTAGCCGAGCAGGGAGCAGACCGCGCCGCAGATGATGCAGCCGAGGAGCAGGGGTCCCAGGACCGCGAACCAGTTGTGCCAGTCTAGCCAGAAATGGACCTTGAACCCGACCGACGGGATGCCGAGCACCCAGCTGCCCACCAGATAGGCGAAATAGAACATCGGCGGGATGGTCACCGGATTGGAGATCCATATCAGCGCGACCGCAATCGGCAGGTTGACGCGCAGGTAGATCGCCAGAGCGCTGGCGATGAAGACATGCCCAACCGGTGGGAGATACATGACGAAGAGCCCGACCGCGAAGGCACCGGCAACCGAGTGCCGATTGAGGTGCCAAAGGTTAGGGTCGTGCAGAAGCTTGCCGAAGATGCCGAGGTAACGGCTCTCGTGGATTGCTTTAGGGGATGGTATGACCCTTTTAAGCCAATTCTTCACGCGACAAGCTCGCTCGCTCTAAGGCTCAATTAGAAGGCGCGAGTATAGGGCAGACGAGGGCCTGACCGTGGATTTTTGTCATGGACGACATTCAGAAAGGACGTAAAGGGCGCTCCTGGCGAGCGGGACAGCCTGAACGCGATCCTGACAGAGATCGGGTGACTCTGCTCAGAAGCTGTCTGGAAACTCCTAGGGAGGCTTCGCCTCAGACCGACGAGTCATGCCATCGGGATCGGGATCGGGATCGGGATCGAACCGACGATAGCGATTCCGATCCCGATAGCGATCCCGACGGCCTTGGATGGTCGGACGCTTCATCGAAATTTGACTCATCTGCGAGCATTTTGCGCCCTCAAGGATCCTAGGGGCCTCTACGATGATTTCCAGACAGCCTCTCACGTTGGGCCTCGCCTTTGCCCTGGGTGCGGCTGGCTTCCACCTCATGCCGGAGATGCCGCCGCCCTGGTTGGGTGGTGGCTTGGTCGTCGTCTTTGGGCTGCTGGCCTGGCGCGCCGTCTGGCTGCGTCCGCTTGTTCTCATCCTGTTGGGCGGCTGCTGGGCCCAGTGGCATGCCTGCCTCACACTTTGCGAGCCCTTCCCTGATGTCTTGGCGCGCGCGCCGCTCGTTGTCGAGGGCCGCATCGCCTCGCTTCCCGTCCAAAGGTCGCACAGCACGCGCTTCCGGTTCGAGATCGAGCAGACGACGCTGGACGGCGAGGTGCTGCCGTTTCGCGGTCTGGTGCGCCTCTCCTGCTACCGAGATTGCCCCGAACTCAAGGCCGGTGCGCGGTGGCGATTACCCGTGCGCCTCAAGCCGAGGCACGGCTTTGCGAATCCGGGGGGCTTCGACTACGAGCGCTGGCTCTTCGAGGCTGGGATTCTCGCAACCGGCTACACCAGAAGCGGTCCAGAGCAGCAGCGATTGGATGCCGGACCTGGACGTTTCTGGCTGACGCGCTGGCGCCAGGCGTTGGCCGAGCATCTTGCCGCTGTCCTCGGTGAGTCGTCACAGCTTGGTTTGGTGCAAGCCTTGACGGTCGGTGAGCGCTCGGGTGTCGACAGCACGACTTGGGAGGTGTTCACCCGCACCGGCACCAATCACTTGATGGCGATCTCCGGGCTCCATGTCGGCCTGATCGCGGCCGCCGTCTTCTTTATGGCGCGCCTGGGCTGGGGGCTTTCCGCGGGGGCGCTGTCCTTGCTTGCCGCGCCTCGGGCGGCTGCGATCGCGGCGGGACTGGCCGCGCTCTTCTATGCCGGACTGGCCGGCTTCGCCATCTCGACACAGCGTGCGCTCATCATGCTGGCAGTGGTCTTGGGCGCGGTCCTGTGGCGCCGGACCCTCAGGCCCTATCATGCGCTGGTCGTTGCGCTCGCCGGCGTCTTGCTCTGGGATCCGCAAGCGGTGCTGTCTTACGGTTTCTGGCTTTCCTTCGGTGCCGTGGCCTTGCTCATCTTCAATCTCGGTCAGCGCCTGCCGAGCCGGGACCTCTGGACCCGCTGGGGCCGTGCGCAGTGGGCGATTGGTCTCGGTTTGATGCCATTGCTCTTGCTCTTCTTCGCCAAGGCATCGGTCATCGCGCCGCTGGCGAATCTGGTGGCGGTGCCGCTCTTCAGTCTGCTGCTTCTGCCCTTGGTCTTGCTCAGCACCCTCTTGAGCCTGATCCCCGGGCTCGAATGGCCACTCCGACTGACCGCCGACCTGCTGGATCTGGCGGTGCGCGGTCTGGGCTGGCTGGCGCATCAACCCTGGGCTGCGGTGCCGCTTTCGAGTCGCCACCTGTGGGTCTGGGGCTTGGCCGGTGCGGGTGTGATCCTTCTGCTGGCGCCACGGGGCTTGCCCGGCCGGTGGCTGGGAGGGATTTTGCTGCTCCCCCTGCTGTGGGTCCGCCCGGCGCATCCGCTCCCCGGCGAGGCCTGGGTGACCCTGCTCGACGTCGGTCAGGGGCTGTCTCTGGTGGTGCAGACCGCTGCGGGTACGCTGGTGTACGACACGGGTCCGGCCTATCCGAGTGGCTTCGAGACGGGATCGACCGTCGTCGCGCCCTTCCTGCGTGCGCAGGGGATCCATCACCTGGACCGGCTAGTCCTCAGCCATGCGGACCGTGATCATGCCGGTGGCGCTGCGGGCCTCATGGATGCGGTCGAGGTTGGGCGGACGCAAAGCGGCGAGCCGACTGAACTCGATATCCCTGGTGCCGAGGCCTGTCGTGCGGGTGAGTCTTGGGAGTGGTCCGGCGTTTCCTTCCGCTACCTGCATCCGCCGGGGCACGGAGAAACCGGGAACGATGCCTCCTGCGTGCTGATGATTCGCACGGCCGGCACGGCCTTGCTGGTGATGGGGGATGTGGAGCGGTCGGTCGAGCTGGAACTCGTGGCACGCCTGGATAACGCGCTTGACGCAGATGTCCTCATCGTCGGACATCACGGCAGCCGCACATCGACCTCGGCCGAGCTGGTGCAGGCCGTATCGCCGCAGTGGGCGCTCGTCTCCTCGGGCTATGCCAACGCCTTCGGCTTTCCCACGCAGGAGGTCGTGCGCCGCTTGCGGGCCTCGGGCGCGCGTGTGCTGGATACGGCATCCATGGGTGCCATTCGATTCGCGATGGGGCCGTCTGGTCTCATGACGCCGCCGATCGGCGACCGCGAGGAGCACAGACGGCTCTGGACGCATCGCCCCGCGCCGAGCTGGCAGCTAAAGCAGGGCGGCACAGATGAGGAGCAATAGGGCCTCTGTCAGCTCGACCAGGGCGCCAGCGGTGTCTCCCGTGAAGCCGCCGAGCCGCGCCATCATGCTGCGCCGCGCGAGCGCGAAGCAGGCGAGGGTTGCGGTGAGCAGCAGCAGCCCGGTCCATCCGGTGGCGAGGACGCAGGCGCCAAAGGCAAGCAGAAGGGCGATCCAGGTCGCTTGCCGGGGCAGCTGGCGCGCTTGGGCGGCCGCCATGCCCTGCTCGCGCGCGTAGGGGATGAAGAGCAGCACCAGCAGGAGCTGCACCCGCGCCAGCATGGGGAGCCAGAGCAGCAGCCAAGGTGAGCCCGCCGTGATCAGCACCTCGAGACCAGACCACTTGGCGATCAGCACCAGCCCGATCAGGGTGACGGCTGCAGGGCCGCTGCGTGGATCCTTCATGATCTCCAGCGTGCGCTCGCGACTGCCCAGTCCGCCGATCCAGGCGTCGGCGCTGTCGGCCAGGCCATCCAGATGCAGTGCCCCGGTGGACCAGACCCAGATGATGAGCGTCAGCGTGGCCGCAAGCTCCGGGGCGACCGCACCCGTGCCCATGGCGGTCAGGGCCGCCAGGGCACCCATGATAAGTCCGACGAAGGGATACCAGGGGACGGAGCGGCCGATGTCCTGCGCGGTCGTCGCGCCGGGATTCGGGAATGGCAGCCGGCTGAGGAAGCGTCCGGCGATCCAGAGGGGGCGAAGGCTCACGGGTCGGCGTCGCTCAGTTGCGGCGATGAAAGACGAGACTCGGACGTCCGGATGGCGCGGGGATGCGGATGCGGGTGCGACAGGCATGCGGCACCTCGATCAGCAGCAGCGACGACGTCGGCATCTGTAGCAGCTCCGCGAGGATCACGCGAATGACGCCGCCGTGTGTAATGACGAGGCTGTGCGGGTCCGTTCGTTCGAGGATTTGCCGCCAGCCGTCGAGCACGCGCGCGCGGAAGGCGTCGAAGGGCTCTGCCTCTGGCGGCGTGAAACCGGCCGGGTCTTCCCAGAAGCGGGTCAGATCCTCGGTCGCGATCTCATGGGCGGGGACGCCTTCCCAGGCCCCGAAGTCGCGCTCGCGCAGCGCATCCATCTGCTCCAGCGGCATGCCATGGGTGTCTGCAAAGCACTGGCCGAAGGCGGCGCAGCGCGTCAATGGCGAGCTGACGATGCCCGTCCAGGTCGGGGCATCCGCCACGGCCTGTGACATCTGTGCCCAGCCGAGGTTGCTCAGGGGATCGTCCGAGCGACCGCGAAAGCAGGCGCCGCCTGCCACCTCGCCATGGCGCAAGAGATCCAGATAGCGGTCTGTCACCTGTTCAAGCTTCGCTGACACCTGCTTCTCCGAAGGTGGCCATTTTCTGATGGATGGTGCAGGCGAGACGGAGCAGGGGGACGACGGCAGCCGCTCCTGTGGCCTCGCCGAGACGTAATCCCAGGTCAAGGTAAGGGTCGCCGTCAAGCGCCTCCATCATGCGTCGATGGCCGGGCTCGGCGGACCTGTGCGAGAAGAGCATCCAGTGACGCACGTCCGGGCTGATGAGCACCGCGGCCAGGGCTGCGGAGCTGATGATGAAGCCGTCGACCAGGATGGGCAGTCCGTGCTGTGCCGCTGCGATGAAGGCGCCGGTGGAAGCGGCGGTGTCGAAGCCGCCGAGTCGGCGCAGCAGTTCCAAGGGTGACTGCTCCGCGGCAGCGTGCAGCGCCAGCGCCCTGGCGACGACCTGGGTCTTGTGCGCAACGCCTTCTGGATTCAGCCCAGTGCCGGGGCCGGTCAGTTCCTGCGGTTTGAGTCCGAGCAGGGCGCAGGACAGGGCGGTCGCGGGCGTCGTGTTGCCGATGCCCATCTCGCCGCAGACGATGAGGCGCGCGCCCTTGTCGAGCGCCCGCTCCACCGCCGTGCGTCCGAGGTCGAGGGCGGTGGCGAGCTGGTCTTCTGTCATCGCCGCTTCATGTGCGATGTTGCCGCTGCCCGCGCCGAGCCGTGCGGAGATGACGCCTTCGACCGGGCCCGGATCGGTGGCGATCCCGACGTCGAAGATCTCCATGCGCGCCCCGATGGCCTCTGCCATGACCGAGACAGCCGCGCCGCCACGCGCGATGTTGTGGAGCATCTGGATGGTGACTTCCTGCGGGAAGCAGGAGACGCCCTCGGCGGCGACCCCGTGATCGGAGACGAACTGCAGAATCTGCACGGGGTCGACCGATGGGGATGCCGTGCCCTGCATCCCTGCGAGGCGAATGGCCATCTCCTCCAGCCGGCCGAGCGACCCCTGTGGCTTGGTCAGTTGATCCTGGCGTTGGCGGGCCGCTTTTGCGGCCTGGGTGTCGATTGCGCGGCAGGGTGCGTGGACCCAGCTGACGTCTTTACTCATGATGCGCCTCTGTCGTCCGGGCAGGCCAGCGCAGCCATGATTGGGGCCGCTAGGGCAGGGGGCTCTCTTCGTTGTCTGATCATGCTCTGTGGTGATCTCTGTCTGTGGCCACCTCGGCGGTGGCTGGCTTAGATGTCTGCCGAAGCGCTACACATGATGGGCGTCGATCATCGTTACGGCCTGTCGTCTTCTGTCGGGTGGACAAGCTTGCCCCGAGCGGAGTCGAGGGGCGCAGCGCAGTCCACCAACAAGGGCGCGGGATTCGGTGGACTTCGCTCTCGCTCGTCCACCCGGTCTAACTGACGACCAAGGCTCAACTTAAGCCTTGGACAAAACGATAATCGAGCCCTATATGATGCCATCAATAGCCGCTCCCTGGCTGATAGCTCAGGGTCAGATAGAAAGACCTGCCCGGTCTGTTGTAGAGGTAGGCGGTCTCGTAGTCTTGGTCGAGCAGGTTTTCGACACGCGCTTGGAGCTTGAGGGCATCGGTGAGTTCGTACTCGGCACGTAAATCGACCAAGGCATAGCCGTCGAGCCGGTCGCGATTGGCAAGATCGTCAAAGCTGCGCCCGGCGACGTAGAGGGTTGCCCCAGCGGCCCAGCGCGCGAGCTGCCGGTCGACATCCAGCCGCACGCTCTGCTGCGGACGGCGTGGCAAGAGATTGCCTTCGTTGGGACCCTTGGAGCGGTTCTCCGGATCCAAGAGGGTCGCATTGGCTTGGATAACCCAGGCGGCGTAACGGATCGTGCTCGAAGCCTCCAGCCCTCGAATCAGCGCCTTTTGGACATTGGCGACTGCGCTTGCCGCTGCGTCATAGGCGATGAGGTCGTTGATCCGGGTTTCATAGAGGTGGACGTCCCAGTCGCCGCTGGCGTGCTGTCCTAGCGGCAGGATGCCGGTGAGGCCGAGTTCCAGACTCTCGGATTGCTCAGGATCCAGGTCCAGGCTGCCATAGTTTGGGTAATAGAGGTCGTTGAAGGTCGGTGCCTTGAAGGCCGTGCCGTAGGACAGCGAGACGCGTGTCTCTTGACCGATAAGATAGCCGATGGCGGCGCTTCCCGTGGTGTGGCCGCCGAACTGCTGATTGTCGTCTTGGCGCAGGCTGAGTTCGAGGTCCGTTGCGCCGAGGTAGCCCTGATACTGACCGAAGACGCCCAGGTTGTCGCGCGAATCCTCAGTATATTCCAGGGTGCCGCCGACGCGGTCTTCCTGATAGTCGAGCCCGAGCGTGAGCAGGTGCGGCACGCCGATGGTCAGATCGTTCTGCAGCGATAGGGTATCGCGCTCGGTGTTGAAGCTGTCGACGAAGCGCGCCTCCATCCCGGTGTCGGGATCTTCGAAGTAGGAGCGATACTTGTCCCAGCTGCGACCGGCCGTCAACGTCAGGGTCCAGGGCGCCAGCGGCTGCAAGACGGCCGTGGTGCCGAGCACCTGCTGCTCGGCGCGGGAGAGGTTGCCGGCGTACTCCGAGCCGTCGAAATCGGTCCGGTTCTCCGAGCGTAGCAGGTGGACATCCAGCTTGGCCGCATCGCTGAAGGCATAACCGCCGCGCAGGCTGATTCCGACGTTGCGGTAGGCATCGCGGTCGGGCTGCACGACGCCGCACCCGGCGAAAGGTGAGGCGCGTCCATCGCAGGCATTGATGCCGTCCGTGTGGGAGAGGCTGGCGCCCGCGCTCCACCAGGCTTGTTCGCCGCCCCCGCTCATGCCTGCCGCGACTTCCGCGCTCCCGTGACTGCCCGCGCCGACGCGCAGCCGCGGCCTGAGGGCGCCGCCGCCGCGCCGCGTGAAGATCTGGATGACACCGCCGATCGCCTCCGAGCCGTAGAGACTGGAGCGCGGTCCGCGAACGATCTCGATGCGCTCGATCTCTTCGAGCGGCAGATCCTCGAAGGGCGTTTGCCCGGCCGTCGAGGACCCGATCTTGATGCCGTCGACCAGGACCAAGACGTGGTCCGAGTTGGTCCCGCGCAGAAAGATGGATGCGCTCTGACCGGCGCCGCCGTTGCGGGAAACGGTGATTCCGGGCAGTCCTTGCAGTAGACCAGGCAGGGAGCGCGCCTGGCTGCGGTCGATCTCGGCGCGATCGATGACGGTGACGGACGCCAATGAATCGGCTTGCGGTGTTCGCGTGGCCGTGACCACTACGGGCTCGAGCGACGTCACGGGCGCTTCGGCAAAGGCCGCGCCTGCCAGCGGCAGCGAGCAGGCCGCCAGCATCAGGGGATAGTTCATTGAGGTGCTCCAACTGTGATCCGCGCGCACCCGCACGGTTCTGCATCACGAGGGGCGGCGAGGGAGACAGGCGAGCACAAGGATCGAAGCAAGAGGCTCCGCTGGCGTCGCGGTAGATCGCCCCTCGCGACCCCGGCTAAGAGGCCGCTTCCTCGCGCACCTGCAGGCTGCGCACCGTCTGGGCGTTAGCCTGCCCTGCCGTGCTCGACGAAGGGCCTCGGGTCTCACGGCCGGTATCCGGGCTCACGAGCGGGGTCAGTACCCCAGCGCGACGCCTTCCCATGACGGATCACAGTGGCATCTTGTCGCGTCTTAACTCGCCTACCGTTGCGGGGGCAGCGCCGGCCTTCCGACCCAAGCGGTCGGGCACCGGACTTCCCGTTTAACCCAATCGCGCAAATCGCTCGACTGGGCACCGGAAGACCAAGCCCACTATTAGAGTGTGCTTATTGCCGGTGGGTCAAATCGGATTCGCCAACCGGGTGCGATCAAGAGCAATGCGTCACAGCCAATACCGCTCGGTTGGGGCGAGGAACGAACTCCGAATCGACGCCATCGGCAGGCCGTGCGGCCTGGGAGCGGGGCCCCGCCGCGATCAGGCGCCCGTCGCGGCGAGGGCGCCGCTCCCACTGGATCTCTTGATTGCGTCCTTGCGGCTTGTCGGCATTGTCATTCGCTGCTCGAACTGGTCCCGGCTGCCGATGCGGGATAGACTTCCGCCGATCTCGCATCCGCTGTTGTAAACCCGCGAGCAAAGCGCATCCCCTCAGCCCCGCAACCTCGAAGCCACGCAGTGACCCCTATCCACATCCGCCGACGCGCCTCAGACGATGCTTGCCGCCATGCCGCTTCTCCCTCGGAGCTGCTGAAGGCTATCTATGCCAATCGCGGACTCACGGATTCCGATCAGCCCGCGCCTGGTCTCGCCGAGCTGGAGCCCGTCTCCCAGCTGCGAGGGCTGAACGCCGCGGTTGCACTGCTCGCTGAGTCGATTCGCAGCGGCGGGCATATTCTCGTCGTCGGCGATTATGATGCGGACGGTGCGACCGGGAGCGCCGTGGCCGTGCGCGGCTTGAAGGCCTTGGGTGCGGCCAAGGTGTCTTTTTTGGTGCCGAGCCGTTTCCACAATGGTTACGGTCTGAGTCCAGCAGTTGTGGATGCGGCTGCCGCGCTGGTACCGGACCTCATTATGACGGTCGACAACGGCATCTCCAGCCTGTCCGCAGTTGAGCGGGCTGGAGCGCTCGGCATTCCGGTGCTGGTCACGGATCATCACCTCCCCGGAGAGCGCATCCCGGCGGCGGCCGCCATCGTCAATCCGAATCAGGACGGCTGCGGGTTTCCGAGCAAGCATCTGGCCGGGGTCGGGGTGGTCTTCTACCTGCTGGTCGCCCTGCGCATCCACCTCCGCGAGACGGGCTGGCTGGGTGGCGGCCGCCGCGAGCCCAATCTGGCTGAGCTGTTGGATCTCGTCGCGCTAGGGACGGTCGCCGATGTCGTCACCCTGGATCGCAACAACCGCATCCTGGTCGAGCAGGGGCTGCGGCGGATCCGCGCGGGCCGTTGCTGTGCTGGCGTGACTGCGCTGCTCGAGGTGGCGGGGCGCGATCCGAGCCGGGTCACGGCGACGGATCTTGGCTTCTTTGTCGCGCCACGTCTGAATGCGGCGGGACGGCTGGAGGAGATGTCCCTGGGCGTCGATTGTCTGCTCACCGACGATCCGGCCCGCGCCGCGGAGATTGCACAGCATCTCCATGAACTCAACAAGCGACGCCGTGAGATCGAGGACGACATGAAGGACGAGGCCGAGCTTCTGCTGGAGACTCTCTCGCTGGATGGTGCGACCTTGCCTCCGGCCCTCTGTTTGTTCGGCGAAGACTGGCACCAAGGCGTCTCGGGGATCGTGGCCGCACGCATTCGCGAACGCTATCACCGTCCGGTGATCGCCTTTGCCGATGGTGGAGACGGTCGACTGCGGGGCTCGGCCCGCTCGATCGAGGGCCTGCATATGCGCGATGCCATCGACCGAGTCAACCGGACCTGCCCGGGCCTCGTCGAGCGCTTCGGCGGACACGCCATGGCCGCGGGCCTGACCTTGAGGTCCGAGTGCCTGGATCCCTTTCGCGAGGCCTTCGTCGAGGCGGTGCGCGCGCAGCTGGGTGACGTCCCGCCGCAGCCCGAAATCCTCTCTGACGGCGCGCTGTCACCCGGTCTCATGAGCCTGGAGACCGCCGAGCTTTTGCGTCTGGCCGGCCCCTGGGGCAAGGGCTTCCCCGAGCCGCGCTTCGATGGCAGTTTCGAGGTGCTCAGCGCCCGCTTGGTCGGCGAGCGTCACCTCAAGTTGCGCGTCGCCCCCGAGCCAGGGATGCAGATCGACGCCATCGGCTTCAACCTGGGTGAGCACCTGGCGAATGCGCGCGGCAGGGTCCGTCTCGCCTATCGGCTGGACGTCAACGAGTATCGCGGCGTCCGCGCGCCGCAGCTCCTGCTGGATCACCTTCAGGTGCTCACTTGATCGCTATCGGACCCATGCCATGACAGAAGATGACGACGACCTCGACGATACGATGGAAGACCTGCCGGAGGGGCCAAGTAAGAGCCAGATCAAGCGCGATCGGCACGCCCTACAGGCACTCGCCGAGCGTATGGTCGGCATGCCCAGGCATGAGCTGGAGCGTCTGAATCTCAGCGAGGCGACCTGGGTCGCCATCGACGAGACGCCGCGCATCAAGGACCTGCGCGCGCGCAAGCGCCACTGGAAACGGATCGCCAACCTGCTCGAGCGCGAGGACATGCACGCGGTGCATGTCTTGGTCGACCAAGCCGATGCACGCGAGCGCGAGGACGCCGCCCGCCATCACGCCCTGGAGCGTTGGCGCGAGCGTCTGATCGCCGAGGGCGATGCCGCCGTGACCGAATTCGTCGACGCATGCCCTAAGGTTGACCGCCAGCAGCTCCGCACCTTGGTCCGTCAGGCCAAGAAGGATACCGAGCGCGGCAAGCCGGATGCCCCGCGCAAGCTCTTCCGCTTCCTGCGCGAGGCGATGGACGACGGCGCCTAGATCAGCATGATCCGATCGCGCTTCCACGCTCCGAGACTCTGAAGGAAGGATGCGCGGGTTGGGCTGAATTCGAGAAATCGCCCTAGGCGGCAGCCTTTGGATCTAGTCCGCCGCATCGCCTGCTGGCGCGATTTCGACCATGACCTCGTTTCGTCTGAGGAACCAGGGTGTGAATGGCGGGTTGTAGCGCGCGTAGACTGGGTCGCCAATGGCCTTTAGCTTCGCCTCTTCGACGGCCATCAGCAGGATGCGGCGATTGTCCTCGTAGTTGCTGTAGGTCCAGCGTCCCGAGTAGCGCCTCACAGCCATGAGCCTGGCGGGCTCTTCGTGCAGTGTGACGCGCGGATTATTCGGGGTCGGCAGGGTGTCGAGACGATAGCCGGATGGCATGACGAAGCTCAGGAGGTAGCGGTCCTCATGAGGTCCGCTCGGTCTTTGCGTCACGGGTGCCGTCATCTCGATCTTTTCGCCCTCGGCTGGCTGCTGATTCACCGGTGCTGTCATGGCCATCTTCGTCTTTGACTGGTTGTTGCCGAAGATGTAGTCGGCGAGAACACGAAAGGCCTCATTGCCCACTTTGTCGAAGTCGCCCGTCACCTCCGTTGTGGCGACGAGATAGGCCTCATAGCGCCGCAGCTCGAACATCGGATAGGTATGAACGACCTCAAAGCTGGGTTCTTTCGATGGCCATCGCATTGCCTCCCGCCAGAAGTATCAGGATGCCGAGCATCAAGCGTCGGCTGAACTTTTCGAGTTGAAATCCTCTTGCCATTGGATGTGCTGCCTAACGCTTGAGTCGATTCATGGGCATGGGCTAGTGTCTTAGAGAGCGTCCATCAGCAACTTCCCCCCTTTCGCAAAGGGGGGCTAGGGGGATTTCGGGCGGCATCGCTCGCATCGGGAAATGATTGATGGACACTTTCTAAGGCAATGATCTGGGGGCCATGGCGACAAAAGAAACGCGCCGTCTCCTGGCGCGATGCCCTTGAGTCCCTGCGTTCGATCTTGGCGGCCAGAGCACATTGACGCATTGATACATTGATACATTGGAATCCGGAGAGGCTGGACCCAGCATTGGACTGAGTTCAGGGACGGCGGTTTCTCTGTCGTCCGATGTGCATCTGGGCTGGGGCTCGTACTTGGCGATTCGTTCGCTCGCGGGTGAGATGCTGGGGTGCAGGAAAGCCAGAGGTAGGGTATCGAGATGACTGCGACCACAGACGACGATCAGGCCTGCGACGAAACCGGCGGCAGCGGCTTATGCCTGGTCTTTGGCGCAAGCGGCTACATCGGCAGTCATCTGGTCGCGCATTTGCTCGCCGAAGGCCGCGCGGTGCGTGCCTCCTCGCGTCATGCTGAGTTTCTGGAGGCGCGGGGGTGGCAGGGTGCCGAGATTGTCGCTGCGGATGTCCTTGTGCCTGAGACGCTCAAGCCCGCGCTCGCGGGTGTCGAGGTCGCCTACTATCTCGTCCACTCCATGGCCGCTGGACGCGATTTCGGGAAATTGGACCTCGAGGCCGCGCGCAACTTCGCCGCCGCTGCCGCTGATGCCGGCGTGCGGCGCATCGTCTATCTCGGCGGCCTGATCCCGGATGACGCGGTGAGCGAGCACATCGTCTCGCGGCGGGATACGGGTGAGGAGCTGCGGCGCGGCAAGGTTCCCGTGACCGAGCTGCGCGCCGGGATCATCGTCGGGCCCGGATCTGCGGCCTTCGAGGTGATGCGCGACCTGGTCTTGCATCTGCCCGTTATGGTGACACCGCGCTGGGTCCAGGCAAGATCACCACCCATTGCGCTCGACAACCTGCTGACTTATCTCGCTCAGGTCCCCTGGATCGGGGAGACGGCCGCGCGCTGCTATGATGCTGCCGGCCCAGAGACCCTGACTTACGGCGAGATGATGCGCATTCTGGCCGAGGCTGCCGGACACCGTCCGCCTTGGATCATCCCGGTGCCGATTTTGACACCCCGGCTGTCTTCTTATTGGCTGCGATTGGTTACCTCCGTGCCGACCAATATCGCGCGGGCCTTGATCGAAGGACTGCGGCACGACTTCTACGCCGAGGATGCGGAGCTACGGCGTCTGGTGCCGCAGCGGCTGCTCGGATTTCGCGAGTCCGTCGAGGCGTCCTTTGCGATTGAGCGCAGCGGGGGCATGGTGACGCGTTGGACTGAAGGGGCCTTTGCGGTGCGCGAGCGTCAGATTGACTATTCCTACTACGCCAAGAAGGCGGCAGGTCATGCCGAGACATCAGCGAGTCCGGCGGCTGTTTGGCGCGTTGTTTCCGCAATCGGAGGCAATAACGGTTATTACTATCTCAATCCGCTCTGGTCGCTTCGAGAGTGGATGGACTGGGCCGTGGGCGGCCCCGGCTTGAGACGCGGGCGCCGACATCCGCAAGAGGTCAGGGTCGGGGATCAGATCGATTATTGGAAGGTCATCGGGGTGGAGGCGGAGCGTCGCCTGACACTGGCATTCGGTATGCGTGCCCCGGGGGCCGGTGTGCTGGAATTCCAGCTGGAGCCGCTTGCAAGCGGAGGCACGCGTCTGACCTCCACCGTCTACTGGCATCCCGCCGGGGTTTGGGGTCTGCTCTATTGGTTCTCACTCGAGCCCGCCCACATCCTGCTGCTCAAGGGTCTGCCGCGCGAGATCTGCCGGCGCGCCGAGGCCGCTGCGAGCCCGCGCCAGGCATAGGGCGCGGTCGAGCGGCCTGCTTGCCGTCAGGCTTGCGCCGCCAAGAGCGCGTTCAGTCGCTTCAGCTCTTTCTCGGCCCTGATTTGCTCGGTCACGTCGTATTGAATGCCGAGGAAGTAGATGAGCTTGCCCTGAGGATCGTACAGGGGGCGGATGGTGAACTGGTTGTAGAACAGGGTGCCGTCCTTGCGGTAGTTCCGCAGCGTCACCGTCACGGGCGTGAGCGTCTTGAGCGATTCTCGAATGCGCTCCAGCTCGGGCTGATTGTGATCGTCACCCTGCAAGAAGCGGCAGTTGCGGCCCAAGATCTCTTCACGATCGTAGCCGGTGATGAGTTCGAAGGCCTCGTTGGCGTAGATGATGGGGTTGTCGTCTTGATCCGGGTCCGAGAGCGTGACGCCGTTCACACAGGTATCTAGGATCTGCGACAGCACGAAAGGGATGGTGCCGATGTCTTTCTCGACGATGAAATCCATGGGGTCTCCGAAATGGTTTCAGCTCGGACCTGTGGATGATCGAGGCGTCTCAGTCTCGATCAGGCCCTTGATGTTGCGTACGACCCGCTCCGCGCCATCCTGGATCGCCACGCGAATGAGTTTCTCGAAGGGGCGCATGTAGAGATCGAGTCGCTTGAGTTCAAAGTAAAAGCGCAGCCGGGAGCCTTCGCCCGCCGGCTCGACATGGTACTCCGTTCGATACTGTCCGTTTTGCTCGACGAAGCCGACCCTACTCGGAGTCTCCAAGGCGATGATCTTAAAGGTCGTGTCGCTCTTGCGGCCCTGGTCGACACGGATTTGCCGCGCCCTGCTGCCAACGCGCAGCGGGCCAGGTGTGAGTAGATCCAGGCGCTGGACCTCCGGGGACCAGCGCTTGTAGTTGTTGACGAAGTCTGTCGCCACGAAGTCGAACACCCTTGAAGCCTCGGTGTCGATCAGGATGCTAGCTTCCCCGCGAACCACGCTGATTCACCTCCGTTCCTCTGAGTCTGCAATATTCTAGCGAGGCTTCGCCTCAGACCGACGAGTCATGCCATCGGGATCGCTATCGGAATCGGGATCGCTATTGTCGGTTCGATACCGATACCGATACCGATACCGATACCGAAGGCCTTGGATGGTCGGACGCTGCATCGAAATTTGACTCATCTGCAAGCATTTTGCGCCCTCAAGGATTCTGGATACCCTCTCATCGCTACGAGCACGATTGGTCTCAACCGCAATCCGGCAATTGATGCCGAGCGGCCATGCCTAGTCTTATGGTGGGTCAGCCCTGTTTTGCAACGGCCGCGCGGATGTTGGGCAGCAGGCTCACGCCGTCGTTTGGCGCGGTTCGGGGTGGTTTGGCGGCGGCTTGCTGCGGCGCTGGAGCCGCGCTCGACCGCGGCCGGACTCAGTGTTTGCGTTGGGTAAAGCGCTTCAGTCGCTGCTTCTTCGCGATCTGGCGGGCGGAGAGCTGGTTGCGCTTGCCTTCGAAGGGGTTGGCGCCGCTCTTGAATTCGAGGCGCAGTGGGGTTCCGGAGAGATTCAGCTCCTTGCGGAAGCGGTTGATGAGGTAGCGGCGGTAGGTCTCGGGGACGGCATCGGTTTGGTTGCCGTGGATGACAATGACTGGCGGGTTGCGCCCGCCCTGGTGGGCGTAGCGGAGCTTGATGCGGCGGCCTTTGACCAAAGGTGGCTGGTGCTCCATGACCGCGGCCTCCAAGAGCCTAGTCAGCTCAGGGGTGGCGAGATTCCGGGTGGCGTTTGCATAGGCGCCGTCGACTTCGTCGAGCAGCAGGCCGACTCCGCTGCCATGCAGGGCCGAGACCAGGTGCAGCTTGGCGAAGTCCAGGAAGGCGAGCTTGCGCGAGAATTGCGCGCGCACCTGATTGCGCTGCTCGGGATCCATTCCATCCCACTTGTTGATGGCGACGACCAGGGCGCGGCCACTCTCGATGATGTGGCCGGCAAGGGTGGCGTCCTGCTCGCCGATACCTGCGTGTGCGTCGATTACCAGGATGACGACGTTCGCTGCCTCGATCGCCTGAAGGGTCTTGATGACGCTGAACTTCTCGATCACGTCCTGGACTCGGGCGCGCCGTCGCAGACCGGCGGTGTCGATCAGGGTGTAGCGGCTTTCGAGTCGCTCGAAGGGGATGAAGATGCTGTCGCGCGTCGTCCCTGGGCTGTCGAAGGTCACCAGCCGCTCTTCCCCGAGCAGGCGATTGATGAGGGTGGACTTCCCTGCGTTGGGACGGCCGACCACGGCAACCTTGATGCCCGAAAGCTCCTGCTCTGTGTCTGGGCTGGCTGAGTCGGGTAGCCGTGAGAAAACATGCTCGATCAGGTCGCGGACGCCCAAGCCTTGCGTCGCCGACACGGCATTGGGCTCGTCGAGCCCCAGTTGATGGAAGTCCGCCACCGCGAGCAGGGGATCCATGGTGTCGCTCTTGTTCACCACCAGGCTGATCGGCTTGCCGAGCCGCCGCAGGCGTTGCGCGATCTCCATGTCCTCTGGCGTACAGCCGTCCTTGGTGTCGACCAAGAACAGTAGATGGTCGGCCTCATCGATGGCGAGCTGCACCTGGCGCTCCATCAGGGCCTCGACGCCTTCCGCTGCGGTGCCGATTCCGCCTGTGTCCACGACGACGTAGGGGCCGGGGCCAATGCGCCCGACGCCGTACTGACGGTCTCGGGTCAGGCCGGGAAAGTCCGCGACCAAGGCGTCTCGTGTCCGGGTCAGGCGGTTGAAGAGGGTCGATTTCCCGACGTTGGGGCGACCGATCAGGGTGATGACGGGCAGCATGGCGCTCAGCGGACTGACTCCGTCGCCGTCCCTTGGGGCGATTTGGGGGCTGGCTGCTGTTTGCTGCCGAAGCCGAGTGTGGATTTGGCGGCTGCCTGCGCCCCGAGCGTCAGTGCGCTGATGGTGCCGTCTTCCGCGTAGACATAGATGCGATTGCCTTGCACCAGTGGTCTTGCGGTGATGCCGGCCTTTTTGGCGATCCGGGTGCGGCCGACCAAGCGACCGTCAGTCTTGTTCAGCAAGTGTAGGTAGCCATCGAAATCGCCGACCGCGATGTCATTGCCGATGAGTGCCGGCGCCGTGACCCGACGATAGCGCAGGCTCTCTTGCTTCCAGCGCCCGGAACCGTCCGTGATGTCGGCGCTCCAGACCTGGTCCTTGGAGTCGGTCACGTAGAGGCCAGTCGCGTCGGCCGCCAGCCCGGCGTGGGCCGAGAGTTCGCGGCGCCAGAGCACGTCGCCCGTGGTGGCATCCACGGCCGCGAGATCACCGTTGTAGGTGCCGACGTAGAGCGTGTTGCCCATCAGGATAGGATCGGCGTCGAGATCCGAGATGCGTGCAAGCTCCGAGCGCCCGCGCGGTCGGGTGATGATGGTTTCCCACAGCGGAATGCCTTCGTTGGTATCGATCTTGACCAATTTTCCACCCGAGAGTCCGACGATGGTCGCATTGGGCATGATGAGGGGTGTGCTGCTGCCGCGCAGCGTCAGGACAGGGGCCGGGTAGTTGATGCGCCACAGCTCCTTCCCGGTGCGGGACTCGAAGGCGTAGATGGAGTCGTTCAAGGTATGCACGATGACCTTGCCGTCGCTGGTCAGCCGGGGAACGGAAAGCACCTCGCTTCCTAGGTTGGCGCGCCACAGCTCGCTGCCATCCTTGGTGGAGAGCGCGATCAGGTCGCCTTGGGTGGTGCCCAGGACCAGCTCATTCCCCGCAACGTCCGGTCCGCCACTGAAGGGGTACTTGGTGTCGCGCTGCCAGATCTCGCGGCCGGAGTCGGCCGCCATGGCCATGACGCGCCCGCGGGTGTCGGCGAGATAGAGCTTGCCGGCAGCCAGCGCCGGGACCAGATAGAGACGCCGCCCATCGGTCCCGCGAGTCGCCCGCTCGGACCAGAGTTCGGAGAGGCCAACCTGCTGCGTGATCTCAGTGAGTTCCGTGGGCGGCGTCGGGTCTTTCTCGCCGCCAAACCAAGGGATGGAGTCGCAGCCTGCCAGCAGCATGGTCAGCAGGATGATGCCGAGAGAGTTGGACAGCGCTCTGAAATGCGGTCCCATAAGACTGGCTCCGTCAGCTGCCTAGCCGGCGGCGGGCAGGTTGTCGATCTTGAGGCGCAGAAGCTGGGAGAGGGCGCTGCCCTTCTCGATCGCCTCTTCGTAGGCTGCGCGGGCGGCGGATAGGTCACCGCGCTTGGCGGCGATGTCTCCCCGCACGGCGGCGAATTCCCCGGCGAAGGCGGCACTGATGTCATGTTCGCGTACAGTCTTCTCGGCGGCGTCCAGCTCCCCCTCGGCAAGCTGAATGCGTGCGAGGCGCAGCGCGGCAATGCGTGCCAAGGCAGGGTCAGGGGCGTCGCTGATCGCCTTCTGGAGCGCGGCGGTCGCCTCGCTGGTCTTGCCTGCCTGGTACATCGCCTTGGCCGCCATGAGGGCGCCAAGTCCCGGATAGGGGGTGGATCCGAACTCGCTCTCGAGCAGTTGCAGCTGCTTCGCGATGGCATCCGGTTGAGGGCTGCCGGCGGAGGCATTGGTTGCGAGCTGCTCGAATGCGCTCGAGGCCTGTGCGGCGACCGATTCCTGATGCCCGGTCCAGAGACGCCAGCCGTAGATCGCGCCGAGGCCAAGCACCACGCCGCCAACCACGGACAGTCCGTTCTCCTTCCACCACTTCTTGAGGGCCTCGACTTTTTCCTCGTCGGTCTCGTAGGTCACTGCGGTCTCCATCGAAAAGGTTGCGGGAGCTGCTTGATGGCGTCCGGCCCGAAGGTACGGGAAGCCTGGCGCAAGCTCCGAATGTTCAATTTAGCCCTACTGGGCGTGATGCAGCGCTTGGTGGGCCGCATCGCGCTGTTGGCCGACTCGGCCGGGCGGGCGATCAAAGGCGGGCCGAACTCAGATAGGCGGCGAGATCATCAATCGCGAGTTCGCGCTGCTCCTGGTCTTCGCGCAGGTGCTTGACCCCGATGACCTGGCGTGCCAGCTCGTCCTCCCCAAGGATGAGCGCGAAGCGAGCGCCGCTCTTGTCGGCCTTCTTGAACTGGCTCTTGAAGCTGCCGCCGCCGCAATGGGTGAGCAGACGCAGGCCGGGTAGGGCGTCGCGCAGCTGCTCGGTCAGCCTCGGCGCAGCCGCCTGCGCCTTGTCGCCGACGGCAACAAAATAGGCATCGATCGGGCTTTCGGCAAGCTGTCCCTCGAGTTGCATCAGCTCGACGAGTCGCTCCAGACCCATGGCGAAGCCCACTGCAGGTGTCGGGCGCCCGCCGAGCTGCTCGACCAGGCTGTCGTAACGACCGCCGGCGCAAACCGTCCCCTGGGCGCCGAGTTCCTCGGTAATCCATTCGAAGACGGTGCGGTTGTAGTAGTCGAGACCGCGCACCAGCCGCGGGTTGATCTGATAGCCGATGCCGGCTTCGTCGAGACGCTTGCAGATCTGCTCGAAATGCGTGCGCGTCTCGGCGCCGAGGCAGTCCATCAGCGTTGGCGCGTCCGCGACGATCTGCTGTGTCTGCGGATTCTTGGAATCCAGGATGCGCAGCGGATTGGTCTCCAGCCGCCGCTGGCTGTCGGCGTCGAGCTGGTCCAGGTGGCCCGAGAGATAGCCCACGAGTTGCTCGCGATAGACCTGGCGCTCGGCCTGATCACCGAGGGTATTGAGTTCCAGGCGGAAACGCTTGAAGCCGAGTTCGCGCCAGAGGCGTGCCGTCAGCAGGATGATCTCCAGGTCGATGTCCGGGCCGGTGAGTCCGAATGCCTCGACGCCGATCTGGTGGAACTGGCGATAGCGGCCGCGCTGCGGGCGCTCGTAGCGGAACATGGGGCCGCGGTACCAGAGACGCTGCGGCTGCATCAGCAGGCCGTGCTCGATGGCCGCGCGGACGCAGCTTGCCGTGCCCTCGGGGCGCAGGCTGAGGCTGTCTCCGTTGCGATCCTCGAAGCTGTACATCTCCTTTTCGACGATGTCTGTGACCTCGCCGATGGAGCGCTTGAAGAGTTCGGTCACCTCGACCAGGGGGGTGCGGATCTCGGCATAGCCGTAGCTTGCGAGCACCTGTCTGGCCGTGTCCTCGATACGGTGCCAAATGGCGATTCGATCGGGGAGGATGTCGTGCATCCCCCGGATGGCTTGGATGTTCTTGCTCATGCGTGGGGCTCTGGGGTGGCGGCGGAAGACGCCAGGACCCAAGTGATCATTCGGTTGCGTCGGGGTCGAGAGAGAAGCGGGCGACATTGCCTTGGGCGCGACGGTCCAGGTCGAAGGGCTTGTCGCCGACGCTGAGTCGTGTGGCGGCAGCGTTGCCGATCACCAGCTTGTAAGGAGGCTCGCCGGTTATGACGCGACGATCTCCCTCGCGCATCTCGCCGTTGAGCACCACTTCTCCGGCGGCATCGCGCACGTCGACCCAGGACGTGCCGCTGAATTCCAGCACCACCTCGCGATTTGGCGCTTCTTCGGCGACGGGCTCGGGCTCGGGCGACGGTTCAGTGGGCAGGCTGGCGGCCGGGATGGTCTCGGTGGTTTCTGCCGTGGTCTCCGCCTCCGTCTCGGTCGGCGCGGAAGGGGGCTGGCGCAGGGACGTCGCCTCACGACGCAGTGGGATGGCGTCGGGGGGGACTGAGACGCTTGAACCAAAGGAATCGACGGGCGCTGACTGCTCCTGCGCGCTCGGCGCGGCGTCGTCTCCATCCTCGTTTGGTAGGAGGCCTTGGCTGTCCGTCTCCGAGCTGCCTGACTCCGGCGATAAGGCGGCCATCTCGCTTTCTGGGGCGCCGCGGCTCTGCCACCAGAAGCCGGCGAGCCCCGCAGCGACCACGACGAGCAGCAGCCCGATGATCCAGCCCCAGGCGCCGCCGCTGTTTCCTTGCGGCTGACGCTGGACGCGTGTTGCGCTCCGGAGATGGGGGTCGCTGTCGGGACGCAGCGCGTTGTAGGCATCGACAATGGGCTTGGGGTCCGCGCCGAGCAGCCGGGCGTAGTTGCGCAGATAGCCGGTGATGAAGACCGGGCTCGGCAGGTCCTCGAATTGATCTCGCTCTAGGGCCTCGATCACGCTCCGACTCAAATGCAGCTGCGCCGCGATGCGCTCGACCTCCATCTTGCGCCCTTCGCGGAGCGCCCGCAGTTGCCGACCGGGGCTTCCGGTTTGGTCAATCTGGCTCTGATCGTCGGATTGCGTGCTTGTGGGCTGAGTCATGACGAATTAAGAATCCCTAGATGTCGGGGCTTGTGGGGCTTGTGGGGCTTGTCGGAAATTGGCTTTCAGCTTGGCTTCGTAGAAGGCAGCGCGCTTGCGGTTGCCGAGTCTGCTCTCGGCTTGGGCGCCAATCTGAAAAGCCTGATAAGAAACAGCGGGCGCGGTACGCCAGGTTTCTGGCTGGAAGTAACGGTCGATGTAGCCCTTTGCGGCCTTCGCATCGCCTCGCTTCATGGCCAGCTCGGCCATGCCGACCAGGGGCGCGCCAAAGGCGGGACTCTCCTGAATGGCGGATCGGTAGTAGGTCTCCGCCTTGCTGGTATTGCCGCCTTTGGCGGCGCAGGTGCCCGCATTCCACATGGCGACCCAGGGCGTATTGTAGACCGGATTTTCGATCGCCTTCTTGAAGTAGGTGTCGGCCTCGTCATAGCTGCCCCGGTTGCAGAGGAAGGAGGCATAGGCGTTGAGAATGTCTGAATTGTTCGGCGCCAGCTTGATCGCGCGCTGGTAATGCTTCGCGGCCTCTTCGGGCTGTCGCAGCTCGTCGAGCAAAAAGGCGATCCAGATTTGGGCGCGTGGGTATTTGCTATCGGCCTCGACCGCTTGTTGGGCACGCCTGAAGGCGACGTCAATCTGGCCGCGTTTGTAGTACTCCTCGGCGATCTTGACATAGAGTTCGGCGGGGCTGTCCTCGGGCTCGAGTCCGAGTTCCTGGTCGGCCTTGTCATAGGCTTTGTCGCTCGCACAGCCAGCGAGCATCAGGCAGAGGCCCAAGACGCCGATGAGTCGATGCGCGACTGTGCTGGTCATGAGGCCACCATTCTACCGTCCTCGACCACGACCCGTCCGAGCCTGCACGTGCGGTCTTGGACGCGGCCAACCAATTGCCCGCAAGCGGCGGAGATCTCGTCGCCGCGGGTCTTGCGGGTCATGGAGAAGATACCAGAGCGCGTCAGGCGCTGGCGGAATGCTTCGATGCGCTCGGGGGGCGAGGTGCCGAAGTCGCTCCCGGTAAAGGGATTGAAGGGGATCAAGTTGACCTTGGATGGCACGCCCTCGAGCAATCGGATCAACTGTTTGGCATGCTTGAGGCTGTCATTGACGCCGTCCAGCATGATGTACTCCCAGGTGATCTTGCGGCGCTTATCGCCGGCGACATAGGCCTTGCAGGCCGGCATCAGCTCGGCGAGCGGATACTTGCGGTTGATGGGCACCAGCTCATCGCGCAGGTCATCCGTGGGTGCGTGCAGCGAGACCGCGAGAGACACATCGCTGACCTCGCGCAGCCGATAGATGTTGGGCACGATTCCGGAGGTGCTCAGGGTGACGCGCTGCTTGGCCAGCATATAGGCAAGGTCGTCTTGCATGACATCCATGGCCATCACTGCGGCATCGAAGTTCGCGAGCGGCTCGCCCATGCCCATCATGACGACATTGGTCGGCGGTGTGCCCAGTTGGCGGGCGGCGTGCCAGACCTGACCGATGATCTCCGCCACACTCAGGTTGCGATTGAACCCCTGCTGTGCGGTCGCGCAGAAGGCGCAATTGAGCGCACAGCCCACCTGAGAGGAGACACAGATGGTGCTGCGCTTGCCTTCGGGGATGTAGACGGTCTCGATCCGCTGACCGTCCTCGAGTTCCATCACCCATTTCGTCGTTCCGTCCGCCGAGGGATGATCTTGGATGATTCGGGGTAGGCGGATTCGCGTACGTTCGCTCAGTGCCGCCCTGAGTGTCTTGGGGACGTCGGTCATGGCGTCGAAGTCGACGACGCCATGCTTGTGCATCCATTTGAAGAGATTGCGTCCATGAAAGGTCTTGAAGCCAAGCTCGGCGACCAGTGCCTCGCAGCCGGCGAGGTCCAAGTCGAGCAGGTTGGGCTTGGGATCGATCGTGCTCATGGACGCCTCTTCAAGGTTAGCGCGTACGCTCGCAAACGCCTTCAGGGAAGAAGAAGTGGATTTCCACCGCCGCGTTCTCGGGCGAGTCGGAGCCGTGTGCCGCATTCTCGGTGAAGGAGTCGGCGAAGTCCGCCCGGATGGTGCCTGGCGCCGCTTCGGCCGGATTGGTCGCGCCCATGATTTCGCGGTTCTTGGCGACGGCGTCTTCGCCCTCTAGGGCCTGGACCATGACGGGGCCGGAACTCATGAAGTCGACCAGTTCATCGAAGAAGGGCCTGCCTTGGTGCACGGCATAGAAGGCGGACGCCTGCTCCTTGCTCATGTGCAGCATGCGAGCGGCGACGATGCGAAGGCCGGCGGCCTCGAAGCGGCTCAAGATGGCGCCGATTGCGTCTTTGGCGACGGCGTTGGGCTTGATGATGGAAAGGGTGCGCTCAATAGCCATGCGGGCTCCTAAATAGGGCGGTGAGAATAGACAAGGGGTTCGGGAAACGGGCGTCGGGAGGAGATCCGCTGGCGCTGATGGCGCGTGCCGGCGGGGATCGTCGACTGCCTAATAGGCTAACCCTCAAGTGTAAAGGGAGTGTGTCGGAGGAGCAATGATATCCGTGCCATTCTTGCAGTCGCTCAAGCATCGCTGTGGTTCGCATTCGGGGAGGCTTGGGGTGTGGTGCTCAGCAGTCCAGCCAAGCTGCCTTGGCCGCCACGCCTGTCGTTCGCGTTGATCCAGGGGTGATAGGCCGAGTCCCACTAGGAGCCTGTCCGACTTGGGGGGATCGAAGCGAGGAAGTGGGAGAGCGAGGCCATTTCGTTCCGGTTTTGAGGCGCATAGTGGTTCTATGTAACGAAAAAGCGGGGCGAAAGGGACCGTTCTCCCGATTCCGCAGCCGATTCATCCTAAGTCGGACAGGCTCCTAGGGCTGTGAGAGCAAGGACTCGATTTGAGCGCGGATCTTTGGCGCATCGCCCGATTCGAAACCTTCGTGAATGTCCTGTATCCGGCCCTTGCGGTCGATCAGGTAAGATGTCGGCATACCATTGACCTTGTAGAGCCGTGGGCACTTGCCCATGGGGTCGGAGCCGATGGTGAAGCTGACGGGGTGCTTGGACAGGAAGTCCTCGGCGTCCTGGCGCTCCTCGTCCAGATTGATGGCGACGACCTCAAGGCCCTGTCCCTTCAGGTCGCGATGCATTTGCTCGATGAAGGGGAAGGATTCGACGCAAGGGCCGCACCAGGACGCCCAGAAATCGAGGTAGACGACCTTGCCGGGCAGTGCTGCGGGGTCGACCTGGCGATTGCCTTCGAGCATGGGGATCGCGCAGCCAGGCGCTGGCGAGCCAACGCCTGCCGCCTGGACGTTACTCCAGATAAGCGCGATCAGAAGTGGGAGCCAGTGCTTGAGTCTCATGGGATGTCCCTCAGCTTGCTAATGAGGCTGGACGGATGCGTCGGCAGCCGGCCGTTACCCAGGCGTCTTCAATGAGCGCATGGCGGCCGATGCACTCGAGTCGCCATTCTATCTAAGAATCACAACTCTATCGAAGAATCACAACGTTGCGAGACTCCTGCAGCCAAGGGTCTCGCGGTGCCGCAAGCTCAACCGCCAAATCAGGAGATTCGATGAGCCATTACGACGTGTTCAACGGTGACGCGGACGGGATCTGTGCGCTCCAGCAACTGCGGCTCGCCGAGCCGCTCGATGCTGTCTTGGTCACCGGGGTGAAGCGCGAGATCGACCTGCTGCGTCGCGTGCCGGACGAGGCTGACGCCTCGATCACCGTGCTCGACATCTCGCTGGACAAGAACCGCAAGGACTTAGAGCGGCTGCTCGCGGCGGGCGCGCGCGTTCGCTACTTCGATCATCACTACGCGGGAGACATCCCGAGCAGTCCGACGTTCGATGCCCACATCGAAACACTCCCGGACAAGGGCACCAGTCTGCTCGTCGACGACTATCTGCGGGGAAGCCAACGGGCCTGGGCCGTGGTCGGCACCTTTGGCGATAATTTCGACCAGTCCGCGCGCCGTGCCGCCGAGTCACTGGGGCTGCCGGAGTCCGACATCGCCCAGCTGCGCGAGCTGGGCATCTATATCAACTACAACGGCTACGGGCCTGCGGTCGAGGATCTTCACTTCGCGCCTCAGGACCTCTACCAGCGCCTGCATCCCTACGCCGACCCGCTCGCCTTCATTGCCGAGGATCCAGCCTTTGCGGCCCTCCGCGATGGATATGCCGAGGACATGGAGCGATCACGCGCCATCGCCCCTGAGGCGGATGATGCGGGTCACCGGCTCTTTGTCCTGCCGGCCGAGCCCTGGGCGCGCCGCGCGAGCGGGGTGCTCGCAAACGAGCTGGCGCAGGCGGAGCCGGACAAGGCGCATGCCATCCTGACGCGCCTTGCGGCCGGCGGATTCGTGGTCAGCGTGCGTGCACCCATCGCCCGACCGGAAGGTGCCGATGCCTTGTGTCGTCAGTTCGCGACCGGAGGCGGTCGCAAGGCCGCTGCCGGTATCAATGATCTGCCGGAGGACGGCTACGATGCCTTCGCCGCGGCCTTTCGGGCCGCTTTCTGAGCCTGTCGCCCGCAGTCAGCTTGCCGGTCGGGCCTGAGGCGACCTCGGTTTCAGTGACGCAGTGCGCTCCGGCGGCTGCGTGGCCTTCAAGTCCAGAATGACGGGTAGAGTAGGGTGATAGCGGCGGGTTGCCATGGGGTCGCCCGCCGAGTTCAGCCAGCGAAGGCTAGGGGGTGATCTCAATCGGGGTGCCGTCCTGCACCATGCGCCAGATCTCGTCGATCTCGTGATTCTGCACGGCGATGCAGCCCTGCGTCCAATCGCGGCCGAGGTACTGGCGGCGCATGCTTTCAGATTGGATGTAGTTGGGCAAGCCATGGATCATGATCATGCCCCCCGGGCGGTAGCCGAGCTGCCGGCTCACGTGACGGTCGCGCTCGTTGGGATAGGAGATGTGGATCGCCTTGTAAAAGTTGCTGCGCGGATTTCGCCAGTTCAGTACATAGCTCCCCTCGGGCGTGCGCTGATCGCCCTCGCGATACTTATGCCCCACCGGCGAGCCACCGAGCGCCACGCGATATTCCCGCATCACCTGTCCACCGCCGATCAATTGCAGCTTGCGCTGCGATTTCTGGACCACCACGCGCTCGACGGGGCCGGTGTACTGTGGCGGCTCTGGCGCCGTGGCGCAGCCGGTCATCCCCATGATGCCGGCAAGCGCGATCGCAACGAGTGCGAGCAGGGCGTTGCGCCCGGTAGATGGCGCGGAGCAAGGATCGAGGAGGCTGTTTTTGAAGGCTAGGATGCCTGTCTTCTGCGGTCTCATGGGTCTCATCCTGAATCAGGGTCTCATACGCTCAAAACGTTTCGAGATTGACACTAGGAAGTGTATGTAAGCCTCTGAAGAAAATCCATCTTATTTGGGCAAGCATGCCTGCTCGCCGACGGCCCCGTGACCTTGCTCGGGCCGCCAGGGGGCGCCGTTTCCCCTGATACTCAGAACCCCGGGATCACTCTCAGGAAGAAGGTCTTGAGATAGGCGGTCTCTGGGATGGCGGGATGCACGGGGTGGTCGGGGCCTTGCTGACCGGCCTCCAACAGCTGCAGGCTGCGGCCGGCGCGGCGCGCGGCCTGCTGGACGGTGCGGAGGAATGTGTCGCGCCCCATGTGGAAGGAGCAGGACGAGGTGATCAGCAGTCCGCCTGGCTCGAGGACTTCCATGCCGAGTCGGTTGAGTCGTTGGTAGGCCTGTGTGCCGTCCTTTTCGTCCTTGCGGCGCTTGATGAAGGCGGGCGGGTCGAGAATGACCGTGTCGAAGCGGCGGCCTTCGTCACGCAGGGCGCGCAGGACCTCGAAGGCATCGCCATGAAGGCCCTGCACTCGACCGTCCAGCTTGTTGAGCGCCGCATTGTCCGCGACGCGTTCGAGGGCGCTCTGCGAGACGTCGACGCAGGTCACTGCTTTCGCCCCCAGGGCAGCGGCCCGCAGCCCCCAGGCGCCGATGTAGCTGCAGACATCGAGCACACGCTCGCCGACGCCGTAGCGCGCGAGCCGACCGCGATTTTCGGCTTGGTCGAAGAACCAGCCTGTCTTCTGCCCCGTCAGCGGCGAGACGACCAGTTCGAGTCCGTGCTCGACGATCGGCACCGCATCCTCGGGCTCGCCGAGGATGCTTTCGACGCCCTGAGCCAAGCCTTCGAGTTCGCGCACGGCGGTGTCGTTGCGCAGCACCATCGTCTTGGGCCGGATGATCTGCTCCAAGGCGGCCAAAATCTCGCCGCGCTCGCGCTCCATCCCGGCGGTCGTGATCTGAACGGCGAGCAGGTCACCATAGCGATCGACGATGAGCCCCGGCAGACCGTCGCTCTCGCCGAACACCAGTCTGTAGAAGGGTTTGTCATAGAGCCGTTCGCGCAGGCTGAGCGCATCGTGGATGCGCTTGAGCCAGAGGGCCGGGCTGAGCGGCTGATCCGGATCGCGGCTGACGATGCGCGCGCAGAGCAGGGCGCGCGGGTTGGCGTAACCATGCCCGATCCAGCGCTCCTGGCGACTCAGTATCTCGACCGGCTGGCCTGGTTCCAGGGTTTTCAGTGGGGTCGCTTGCGTATCGACCTCGTTGCTGTAGATCCAGCAATGGCCGGCGAGCAGGCGGCGCTCCTGGTCTTTGCGCAGGATGAGTGGCTGAGTCGTCATGATGACCTTTGCGTTCGGGCTGTTGTCTCGCGACAGGCGGCGAGTGGATCCACTTGTTCACTGGAAAGAGTAAGCACCAAGACTATCAGATGGCGCACCGCTTGAGTGCGCTGTAGAAAGGAGAGCGGGTCTGATGGTTCTGGTGCGATCCTCGCTTCGCCCCCCCAAGCCGGACAGGCTCCTAGTAGATCCAGGGGACGAACTTCTTGACCCGCTGAGCGTAGTCCGCGTACTCCGGATGTCGCTCGGTCAGCCAAGCCTCTTCCTTGCCGGATTTATAATCGAAGAAGAGAAAGCCAAGGATCAGGATCGCGAGGTGCGTCAAGCTCAGGGTGAAGGCTGTCCAGCCGAGCGCGATGAATAGTTGGCTGCTGTACAGCGGGTGCCTCACCCAGGCGTAGACGCCATGCTGCACCAGCTGGTTGTGATCGACCGGGTAGGGCAGTGGGGTCAGATACTCGCGGATGTGGACGGACCCGAGACCGCCCATGATCAGCGAAACGGTGCCGAACAGGGCTAGGGCCCCCCAGCGCGCCGGCTCGAGGGCGTCCAGCAGGCCCTGGGTCGCCAGGGGATTCCAGCGCGGGGCAAGGATGAAGGCGAAGAAGAGGACGAATTGCAGTACGACGAGGTATTCGCCGCGATGGCCGCGAAGGAAATGAAGGGATGGCATGGGTTGCTCCTTGAGCGAGGTCGTTTGGATTATCTTGATCACAGGTTCGTGACTTTGAACCGCAAAGGCGTGAAGGACACGAAGGAAAACAAGGGTTTGATTGACGCCCAGCGGCCATTCTGCGGATGCCTGTCATCGCTTGCGCGACCCATAGAAAGCGCTCGGGATCCGCATCGGGCGCGTCGATCTCGGGCGGCCGGCTTGCGAAGGTGCGCGGGACTGGGCTCCTCAATGGCGTCGGCATGGGTCAGACCTCGGGGATGTCTTTGAATTCCGCAAGGTGTCGGCGAGAGGCATTTTCGATACACTCCTGCCTTTTTGGGCAGCTGCCCCCCAGTCAGTTTGCAAGCATGTCATCTTCAGCGGATTCGCCCAATACAACCTTCGACTGGCCCGTGCGTGTCTATTACGAGGACACGGATGCCGCTGGCGTCGTCTACTACGCCAATTATCTGCGCTTCATGGAGCGTGGTCGCACCGAATGGCTGCGTGCCCTTGGCTACGAGCAAGACGTGCTGCGCGAGCGCGAGGGTATCCTCTTTGTGGTGCGCAGTGTCAGCCTCGACTACTTGGCCTCGGCCCGGTTCAATGATCTGCTGACCGTGAAGTCTGCGGTTCCGCATCATGGCGGCGCCAGTCTGGAGTTCGAGCAGAGCATCATCCGCGACGCGGACCAGACCTGCTGCTGCCGCGGGCGTGTGAAAGTGGCGAGTCTGGATGCTGCCACCATGCGCCCGCGGCGCATGCCGCCTCATCTGCTTTCCGGAATTCTCTCAGGTCTCGCGCGTCAAGCACACGCGCCCACGGAGTAACGTGCAATGAGTACCGATCTGTCGTTGCTGAGTCTGGTGCTCAACGCCAGCGTCGTCGTCCAGCTGGTGTTGGTTGTCCTGCTACTGGCATCCGTCATCTCATGGACCATGATACTCGACCGCGGGCGCGTCCTGGGTCAGGCCCGCAAGACGGCCAACAGGTTCGAGGAGCGTTTCTGGTCTGGCGGTGACCTGAGCGCCCTTTACAAGGAGCTGGGCGAAGAGGGCAAGGGGACGCGCGGCCTCGCGTCGATCTTCCGGGCGGGCTTCAAGGAATTCGTGCGGCTGCGCAAGACGGAGGGGAACGACATGATGGCGGTCCTGCAAGGCTCCGAGCGTTCCATGCGGGTTGCCATGAGTCGCGAGGTGGATCGGCTGGAGACCAACCTGGCCTTCCTCGCGACCGTTGGCTCGACCAGTCCTTACGTCGGGCTCTTTGGGACCGTTTGGGGCATCATGCAGGCCTTTCAGGCGCTCGGAAACGTCGAGCAGGCGACGCTCGCGCTGGTGGCGCCCGGTATCTCGGAGGCGTTGATCGCCACCGCCATCGGCCTTTTCGCCGCCATCCCGGCGGTGATCGCCTACAACCGCTATTCGAACCAGGTCGAGCGCCTGAACAACAGGTACGAGGAGTTCGTCGAAGAGTTCTCGACCCTGCTCCAGCGCCAAGGCCGTAGCTGAGCGATCCGGAGCCTTCCCCCATGGTCAAGCATATGCGCAGCCGCAACCGCCGTCGCTTGATGGCGGAGATCAATGTGGTGCCTTACATCGACGTGATGCTGGTGCTGCTCGTCATCTTCATGGTCACGGCGCCGCTCATCACCACGGGCATCAAGGTGAATCTGCCGCAGGAGAAGGCCGGCGGCATCGCTAGCCCGACCACGGAGTCGGTCGTCATCACCGTCGATCAGTTCGGCGATTACTACATCGATGTCGGCAAGGAGAAGAATCAGCCGGCGAGCGAGCAGATCCTTTTCGAGCGCGTGCGCACGGTGCTCGAGTATCGACCGGAGACGCCCATCCTGGTTCGGGCGGACAATCGGGTCGACTATGGTCGGGTCGTGCGCGCCATGGTGATCGCTCAGGCTGCGGGCGCGCCTGAGGTTGGGCTCATCACCGTGCCGCCGGAGCGCGCCGAGCCCTAACCATGTGGGAGATCCTGCGCCGCAATCGGCGGGCCTTTTTTTGGTCGCTTGGGCTACATGTCCTCTTCGCCCTGCTGTTCTTCGTCGGTGTGGATCTGACCCCACCTCCGGTGGACGCGGGCGCGAAGGCCCGTGTGGTGAAAGCCAGTATCGTCTCGGATCGCGCGCTCGATGCCCTGATCGAGGAGATTCGCTCAGAGACCGCGCCGCGTCCGGCCGATCAGGAGCTGACGCCAGAACCTGACGCGGCCGAACTTGAAGCACAGCGACAGGCGGCCGAGGAGGCCAAGCGTCAGGCCGAGCTTGCGGCCCAGCGCGAGGCGGAGGCCGCCAAGCGTGAGGCGGCGCTAGCCGCGCAGCGTCAGGCCGAGGAGGAAGCCAGACGGCAGGCTGAACTTGAGGCGCAGCGTCAGGCCGACGAGGCCGCGCGCCGCCGCGAGGAAGCGGCACGTCGCGAGGCAGCTGAAGCAGCCCGGGTCAAGGCGGAGGCGGAGGCCGAGGCGAAGCGCCAAGCGGCAGAGCAAGCGCGTCGCCAAGCGGAGCAAGAACGGCAGGCGCGAGCGGCACGGCAGCGCGCCGAGGCCGAGCGGCTCCGCGCCGAGGAAGAGGCTCGTCGACAGGCCGAAGCCCTGGCACGTCGTCAGGCGGAGGAGCAACGCCAAGCCGAAGAGGCACGCGCCCGTGCCGAGGCCGAGCGTCGCCAAGCCGAGGAGGCCGCGCGCCAGATGGCCTCGGAGCGCGAGCGGCTGCGCCAGGAGGCCGAGCAGCGCGCTGCCGAGGAGCAGGCCAGGCGCGAGGCCGAGCGCCAACGCCAGCTCGCGGAAGAGGCGGAGCGACTGGCTGCGGAAGAGGAACGCCGGCTTGCCGAGGAGGTCGAGCGGCAACGCCGCGAGCAGCAGGCGCGCGAACGTGCAGACGAGGAGCAACGTCAACTGGCGGCCGAAGAGGCTCGGCGTGCGCGTGAGCAGGACCTGCTCTCTCAACTCATGGCCGAGCAAGTCTCCCGCGAGGCCGAGCGCTACATCCCGGTCATCAAGGACCGTGTGCGGCAATATTGGGTGCGGCCGCCGGCGGCTGATGCCAGTCTCAGCGCCGTGGTCTCGGTGCGCCTGATTCCGGGTGGCGATGTCATTCCCAACAGTGTCCGCATCGAGCGCGGCAGTGGCAACACGGCCTTCGACCAATCGGCCATTGCCGCCGTGTACAATGCCTCACCCTTGCCTGTCCCCTCGGGACCGCCCTTCGAGCGCTTCCGCGAGTTCTCCTTCACCTTCACGCCTTAGCTAGGACCACGCATCATGAGTCGAACGCCGCAGTTGCTGCGCCTCCTGCTTGTCGCCGTCTTGAGCCTTTCCGGGATCGGTCTCGCGGTGGCCGCGCCGCGACTCAACATCCAGATCACCGGCGGGGTCGAGGCCGCCCAGCCGATCGCCGTCGTGCCCTTCGGGGTCTCCGAGGGACTGATTCCGCCGGTCGACATTGCCTCCATCGTGAGCGCCGATCTTGCGCGGACCGGTAAATTCAGGCCCATGCCGACGCGCGACATGCTGGATATGCCCTCGCGCCATGAGGAGGTCGATCTGCGGGATTGGAGCCTGCTGGGGGTGAACAATCTGGTGATTGGCCGCGTCGAGGCGGACAGCGCTGGCTTTCGCGTTAGCGTCGCCCTCTATGACGTCTTTCGCGGCAACGAAATCACCAGCGAGACGCTCGTCAGCACCAAGAACGGCATGCGCGCCACGGCGCACCGCATCGCCGACCTCATCTACGAGAAGCTCACCGGCCAGAAGGGCGTCGCCTCGACGCGCATCGCCTACATCACCTCCACCGGAAGCGGCGACAGCCTGAAGGTCACGCTGCGCGTCGCGGACGCCGACGGCTACAATCCGCAAACGATCGTCTCCTCTAGCGAGCCCATCATGTCGCCGGCCTGGTCGCCGGACGGCAGGCGGCTCGCCTATGTCTCCTTCGAGAACAAACGCCCCGCGATCTATGTGCAAGAGCTGAATTCCGGCCGCCGCGAGCTGGTCGCCAGCTATCCAGGCATCAACGGCTCACCGGCGTTCTCGCCAGATGGCACGCGTCTCGCCATGACGCTGTCAAAGGACGGCAACCCGGACATCTACACCCTGAATATGTTGAGCCGTGAGCTGGTGCGCTTGACCGATCACTACGCGATCGACACCGAGCCGGCCTGGTCCCCGGACGGCCGCTCCATCATCTTCACCTCGGACCGCGGCGGCAGTCCGCAAATCTACCGCATGCCAGCCTCGGGCGGGCCGACGGAGCGTGTCAGCATCGACGGTGACTACAACGCGCGTGCCTCCTACTCGCCGGATGGGCGCTCCATCGTCATGGTCACTCGTGTCAATGGCTCCTTCCGCATCGCGGTGCTCGATACCCAGCGCGGGATCACGCGGCTGCTGAGTAAAGGCGATCTGGACGAGTCACCAAGTTTCGCGCCCAACGGCAGCATGGTAATTTACGCCACCACGAGCGGGAGTCGCGGCGTCCTGGCCGCAGCCTCGGTCGAAGGCGGTGGCGGCCAACGGCTTTCACAGGACTCGGGCCAGGTTCGCGAACCCGCCTGGTCCCACTTCATGCGCTAAGGAGCCCAGCGTCATGCATGGTTCTTCCCGATTCCTTTTACTTTGCCTGGCCTTGATCGGCCTCGGCGGATGCGCCACTGCACCGCCGCCGCCTCTGCCCGAGCCGATGGCCGAGAATACTGCGCCTCTCCCGACTCGGACGGTTCCCGAAGTCAGCACGGCGCCGGTCGAAACCACTCGACCGACCTACGCCGGACCTTGGGAAGATCCCTCGAATCCGCTGTACGAACGGACCATCTACTTCGACTATGACAGCGCGGAGATCAAGCCCGAGTATGTCACGCTGATGCGCACTCATGCCCGCTATCTGGGCAGCCATACCGACACCCGCGTCACCCTCGAGGGGCACACCGACGAGCGCGGCACACGCGAGTACAATCTGGCGTTGGCGGATCAGCGCGGCGAGTCCGTGCGGCGCTTCATGCTTGCAGAGGGCGTGCTGCCGGATCAAATGGCGACCCTGAGCTATGGCGAGGAGCGCCCCGTCGAGCTTGGGCACAATGAGCAATCCTGGCGGCGCAATCGCCGCGTGATCATTCAGTATTGAAGGAAGCTGTCTTATGAAGTTTTTCGCGCCGCAGGTTGCACTGATCGTCACTGGATTGACGACCGCGTTGTGGCTCGAGGTCGCTTCGGCGGCAGACCCAGCGCTGGAAGGGCGCATCGGGCGGCTCGAGCGAATCCTGGAGAATCAAACCGGATCTGAACTCTTGCTGCAGGTCCAACGCCTGCAAACCGAGATGCAAGAGCTGCGTGGCATGGTCGAGCAGCAGCGCTTCGACGTCGAGAAGCTTCAGCGTCAGCAGCGCGATCAGTTCATCGATCTCGACTCGCGACTGAGCGGCTCCGCGACCGGCGGGCAACCCGCGCGGCTGGGCGGTTCCGCCGCCATCGGCGAGGCCAAACCGACCCTCCCGCCGGGCATGGTCGATGCCAGCGCTGGGGGCTTCGGCGCGGCGGGCACCGTGAGTCAACCGCAGGCACCTGAAGCGCCTCAGTCACCGCTGAGTCCAAATCCCACGGGGATCCCCGCGCTGCCCTCGCCGGAGACCATCGGCGGGAGCGAGCGAGACCTCTACAGCCACGGATTCGAGCTGCTCAAGGACCGCAAGTATGAAGAATCCAAGGTGGCCTTCAACGAACTGCTGCGCCGCTATCCCCAGGGCGAGTTCACGGACAATGCCCGCTATTGGCTGGGCGAGACCTACTATGTGATGCGCGACTATCCCGCGGCACTGGCGGAGTACGATCGCCTGGTCCAGCTCAACCCGAGCAGCCCCAAAGTGCCTGGGGCCATGCTCAAAGTCGGCTTCATCCAATACGAGCAAAAGGACTACGATCAGGCCAAAAGCACCCTCGAGCAGGTCGTTCGCAACTACCCCAACAGCACCGAGGCCCGACTCGCCCGCAGCCGCTTGGAGCGCATCGGCAACGCGGGGGCCGCCGCAGCTCAACGCCCCTGAGCGAATGCCGTCTGCCGACCTGGGCGGCGTGACGCCGCGCGACTCATACTTGAAAAACCACGGCGTTCGACTATAATTGACAGTCCTTCGCGCCCTTAGCTCAGCTGGTAGAGCATCTGACTTTTAATCAGGTGGTCGTGCGTTCGAGTCGCACAGGGCGCACCAAATAAAAGCTGTAACATCAAGGGGATGTCTCATTTTGAGCGTCCCCTTTTTGTTGTTATGGGGCTTGGGTGTGCCGGAAAATGTGCGGTCTCCCCTCGCCCTCTCTCTTCGCCACTGTCCTTGAGATCAGCAAGCTGAGTGCTGGAAGCGCTCCTGACAGGTCTCGCTTGCGCGTGATGTGCCGGAGTCCAGAGTTCGCATGCCCGTCTCGATACGTGCGGCGTGCTCCGCCAAGTGCTCTGGTGCGAGATGGGCGTACTTGCGAACCATCTCGAAACTGGTCCAGCCGCCCAACTCTTGGAGCACGTGGAGGGGTGTGCCCGACTGCACGTGCCATGAAGCCCACGTATGACGTAGGTCATGCCAGCGGAAGTCCTCGATGGCAGCCCTTTTCAGGGCCTTTTTCCAGGCGGCTGTCCCCGCTTTCGTGATCGGCGTCCACTCCGTTTCGCCCTGGGTATTGTTTCGTTGATAGACGAAGACCCGTTGTGGATGACGTCCCTCCCAACGCCTGAGGACTAGCACGGCGTCGGTATTGAGAGGCACGCCGATCGCGCGGCGTGCCTTGGCTTGGTCTGGATGGATCCAGGCGACACGTCGCTCCAGATCGACTTGACTCCATTCGAGTCCGGTCACATTCGCCTCCCGTAGTCCGGTGGACAGGCTGAATCGGACCATGTCGGCGAGATGCTCAGGAAGCTGCCCGATGAGCCGGTCTGCTTCCGCATGAGTTAGCCATCGAATCCGTTGCTTTGACTCGGGTAGGAGTCGGACGGAAGGGGCGCGCTCGAGCCATCCCCATTCGCGCTCCGCGCGGCGCAGGATGGCGCGCACGAGAGCCAGCATCCGGTTGGTCGTCGCATTGCTAGCGCCCTTCTGACGCTTTGATTTCGCCACCTGATCCAGCCGATCACGGTCAATGTCATCCAGCGACAGGCCGGCCAGATGCGTGTCCAGCCATCGCAGGTGACAGAGATCGTCCTCATGGCTCGCCTTATGTGCTGTCTCCTCAATCCAGCGGACCACGGCCTCTTGCCATGTGTGATGTGGCCGCTGTCCGAGACGCTCTTCTCGCCATCGCTCCTGCTTCCGCTTTGCTTCGTACTCTTCGGCGGCCTTCTTGTCTTCGTGTGCCAGTAGACTGGCGTACAGGAGCTATTGTCAAATCTGGTGTATGCCAGCTGAGGGTGCCTTGGATCAGGCGGCGTCCCGTTGCTCCTCCGGTGGGTCGTCCGTTACCGGCATTCCATCTTCGTAGCGTGTTCCCGCCAGCAGATCCTTGAGCTTCTCCGGGGCACGGATGCGTCGCCAGGACTTGGCGGCCTCCTCGGCGAGCTTGAAGGCGAGTCCCAGGAAGGTCTTGCGGGTGACGCAATTCTTGGTCTGGTGCGTGCGATGGCGCACGGTCGCAAAACTGGATTCGATCGGGTTGGTGGTGCGCA
>NZ_JAAIJR010000129.1 GCF_010915725.1 Thiorhodococcus mannitoliphagus | reverse complement strand
TCGGGATCGGGATCGGGATCGGGATCGAACCGACGATAGCGATTCCGATCCCGATAGCGATCCCGATGGCATGACTCGTGGGTCTGAGGCGAAGCCTCCCTAGGAGTTTCCAGACAGCTTCTGAGACCAAGACGCGGATCAGAAGGAGCGCCTGACGCATGACCCTCTCGAGATCTCTTGGGGCCGAGCCTCAGGCCTCACTCAGCCGGCGCTCGGCTCAGAACCAACCGGTACGCCGGGCCTCGGCGACCAAGCCGTCAAGACCAATGCGACCGCACTTCAAGCCAGCCAGACGCACCGCGCGGACCACGGCTTCTCGGGGCGTCAGAGCGCGCAGCAGACCGTCGATGACAGCAGCATTGAGGCAATCCCCCGCCCCCAAGGTGTCGACGACCTGCGCCGGGGCATGCGCGCCCGCATGCTCGACGCACCCGCCTCGAGCCCGCAAGTAGGCGCCGCCAGCCCCCCAACCGAGGACGCAGAGGCCGGCAGTCGTCTGCCGCTCCAAGTCGCGCAGAAAGGCGCCCGGATCCTCGAAGCCCCGCGCCTGGGCGTAGGCCCGACCGGCGATAATCAGATGCGGCCCAGCCAAGAGCGCCTCGATCCCCGGGCGCGGCTTTTCCAGCTCGAGCGAAATGACAGCCTGCGGCGCGCGACGACGGGCGCTTTGAATCATGGAGGCCGTCTCGGCGGGATTGCGCCCCTCGAAATGGACCCATTGCACACCCTTCAACGAGAGCGCCTCGAAGCCCGCCGCATCCAACTCGGGCAGGTCGCGATGATGGACGATGGTGCGGCTGCCGCTGACCCTGCTCAGCGTGACGTAGGAAGTCGGCGTCATGGCACCTGGAACAGTGACCGCCGCTGTGGCGTCGATTCCATGATGCTCTAGATCCAGCAGCACCTCTTGGCTCGCGGCATCGTCGGCAAGGGTGCCAAGCCAGGTGCATTGGTGGCCCAACTGAGCGAGGACGGAGAGGCTGTTGGCGACATTCCCTCCACGGACGCGTCGCTGAGAAAGCGCACGCACCTCGCTATCTTCCGAGGGGTAGCAATCGACCTCGTTGATCAGGTCCAGTGTTGCGATGCCGACGCCGAGGACTCGGCAGGCCGGAGAGGGACGAAAAGCGGCGGGGAAATCAGGAATCCCGAGCAACGCGGAACCCCAGCATATTGAGCTGCGCCTGCGGGTCGAAACGCGCGCGGACATAGGAACGCATTGAGGACGCGGGCTTGTTGAAGGCGCCACCACGGGCAACACGGGTCCTGCACTCGCCGCCGAGCCGCGCCGAGCCATCCTTCGGCGCCCCCTCATAGCCGGCAACATAGCAGTCGGCAACCCATTCCATGGCGTTACCCGCCGTGTCGTAGAGGCCGAAGGGATTGGGTGCGAAGCTCTCCACCGGAGCGGTTGAGCGATTGTCCCATTGACTACCACAGTCGAAGCAGACTGCGCGGCCCGGCTCCAGCTCATAACCCCACCAAAACGGACCCTCAGAGCCTGCCCGCGCGACGAACTCCCATTCCGCCTCCGTCGGCAGACGATAGCGACGGCGGGTCTGCTGCGACAGCCAGGCAGCATAAGCGCGCGCGTCATCCCAGCTGACGCCGACCACGGGGCGCGTGCCGCGCCCCCAACCGTAGTCGTCTGGAAGCGCCCTTCCGGTGGCCTGCGCGAATCGATCGTACTCTTGGAAGGTCACCTCGTGGGCGCCGATCATGAAGGACGACACCCGCACGCCATGCTCCGGGCTGAAGTCCTGACCGGCGAGGCTGTTGTAGCCCATCTGAAACGTACTCCCCTCCAAGGCGATCATGGCGGGCCCCTGACTACCGCCGCTGAGTCGGTCACGGTAGATCCGCGGCGGGACGGCAGGCGACCTCTGGGCCTGTTCCCCAGGCACCTCAAAGACCTGGTCGCGCGGGTCAACGACTGACGCGATTGGCCTCCGAGACGCCGTCGACAAACCCGGATCAGGGGGCAGCTCGGCCCGAGGCTGCAAATTTGGTAGCGAAAGATCGAGCTTGTCCCACATCGAGTAGAGCAGCGCCACCATCGCCAAGGAGAGCAGAACAAAGAGCACAACGCCCCCCGCAATGAGGAGATGCCTCGGTGTCTTGGGCTTTTCCGACGCCTCGGAAACAGGCTCCGCAGGTGCGGCAACGGGGCGCCGCTCTGAGATGCGCTTCGCGTCGACAAGCTCGCCGCGGAGTCGCTCGACCTCCCCGTGGGCGTCTTTGAGCGCCTGCTCTTTGCGCTCGATCTCCTGCTTGAGGCTGTCATAGGCGATGTTTTGATCTTCCAGCTCGTCCTCGAGCCGGCGACATTCCTCGGTGATATGGTCGAGCGCCTGCTCCTTGGCCTCCAAGGTCTGCTGCAGCATCATCATTTCTTGCTGCATCGCGAGCCGTTCGGTAGCGGTCGCAATCGAGCTGTCGGGCGCGTAGTCCCGCTCAGCAAGCCTGTTGTTCAGGCGTATCACTTCTTCTTCCGCTTCCCTCCGCATCAGCTCTAGCGTCTTGCGCAAGGAATCGGACTCGTCATCGTATTGTGCTTGCGAGTCGATTTGTTCGGCCATGCTTCGGCATCACTCTGATTGAAACGAACGGCATTGAAACGAACGGCGAGGAGAATACCCGCTCGGGATTGATAGGCTATCCGTCGAACGCCACCAAGTCGTCGGCAATTGTACAATCCACGAATCGCAACGCCTCACGCGAGATTTAAGAATGCTAAACCTCTGCCGGGGCGGCTTGGCATATCCCCGCAGCTTTGTACATGAATTTCTGCGGCCGCAACGAGACGCCCTCCGCAGGGTGTGATCACACCCCCAGCGAGCATCTCGCCTTCGAGCGCTGCGGGAGCATTGCGCTGATTGGGCGAGGAGGCATGCAGGCTCGACAGGTTGGACGCAGTGAATCAGCGCAGCCTTGAGGATGAAGGGATCCTCCTCGCACCTCGAGCGACGGTGCCCACCCTCCGCTGCGAAAGGCCGCCAATAAAGCACGGGGGGCGCACGCCGTCCAGAGCAGTGCAACCGCGCTGAGAAAAACGGGACAGGAACGCCTGGGCCGCGGCTTGGTAAGGCGACGACCGCCCAGCGTCTTTCCGGGGTCATCGTTTGCAGCTACCCTTAGCGGCTCGCTGCATCACGGAGTCTTCGCAGAATGCCTTTGCCCTTCAAGGAGCACCCACTACGCCAGCAGGCGATCTCAGAGCTGCATGCGCGGACCTATGAGCCGCTGCAAGCGCCGGAGCGCATCTCGCATATCACGTCGGTCTGTGGCGAGCGCGGCACCGGACGCAACCTGCGCTATATGTTCAAGCTGCTCGAGCACTACGGCCTCCCCCTGCCCGAATCCGTCGATCAGCACTACATCGCGGAGCTGGGCGACATTCGCATGCTGTGGGAGCGTCACACAGAGTTCGTGACCTACACCTTCATCAAGCACGGCAGCTTCACGCATCCCTTCACCGCTCCGGTGATCCTCGAGCTGCCTCAACATTGGCTCGCCAATCTGCCTGGAGAAGTGGTCTCCGCCATCTCGCTCGCGCTCGAGCCCAAGGACGGCCCCGAGCGCAGCACGGAGGCGCTTTCCCAGCTCTTCGACGGCAATGTCGTCATCGGCTCCGAGGTCGTCGGCGGCGCGGCACGTGCCTGGTCCGACATCCGTATTCACAGCGACGGCTTCTCGCGCATCTTGCTGCGCGACCAGGGGCTGTCCAGGAACCAAGCCGGTCGGCTCGCCAAACGCATTCTCGAGATCAGCTCCTATCAGGCCATGGCCCTGCTGGGACTACCGCCGGCGCGTGAGGCCAACCGGCTGCTGAGCAAGGCGGACGGCCGTCTGGTCGGGGTCGCAACCCAAATGTCCGGCGACCAGCGCACCGAGACCGCCGCGCAAAAGGCGCTGCTCGCGGCGCTGACCGCGCTGGCGGTCGACATCGAGACCATCGCGGCCAAGACAAGCTACCGCTTCGAGGCGTCCAAGGCCTACTACGGCGTCGTCACCCAGAGGCTCGAACAGCTGCGCCAGCGCCGCATCGAAGGGCTGCAAACCTTTACCGAGTTCCTCGACGCCCGCCTGGCGCCGGCGATCGCAACCTGTGATTCGACATTCCAGCGCCAGCACAATCTTGCCGAGCGCGCGGCCCGCCTGACCAGCCTGTTGCGAGCCCGGGTCGAGGTGGAGCTGCAGCGACAGAACCGCAGCCTGCTCGAATCCATGGACAAGCGCGCCAAGATCCAGCTGCGCCTCCAAGAGACCGTCGAGGGGCTGTCCGTGATTGCCATCGGCTACTACGGCGTGGGCCTCGTCGGCTACCTCTGGAAAGGGCTCGAGGGACACGGCTTCCCGATCGACGCCAACTATTTGACCGGCCTCTCGGCGCCGGTCGTGGTGCTACTCGCCTGGCTTGGCCTGCGCCGGATGAAGGCCCGCCTGCTAAAAAGCGAATAGCACCGCAATCATTTCCGCGAGCCCTCGAATAGGCGGCAAGGCGCCCCCGAAGCAGGCTTACGCGACTGTCTCAGGGGGACGGCAAGGGCCTCAAGGTTAGCTTGCCGGCGGCGAGGATCACTTCCATGTGCCTGAGGTAGGACATGCCCAGCAGCACCTGCTCGCCATGCATGTTCGGCAGCACCGTCGCCTTGACGCGCTTGGCGACCAGGCCGCCGACATCGACACTTTCCAGCCAAGCCGACCAGCTCTGCACATTGCCGTTTCCGGTCTTGCTGATTGCGCCTGGCGTCAAATTCAGGTCGAGGGCCTGGGCGACGCGATAGGGCATGGCGACATCGACCGACCCGGTATCGACCAGGAACTCGATCCGATCACCGTTGATCCGCCCGGTGGTGACATATTGATTCAGCTGATTCTCTTCGAGCACGACCTCTGGAATTCCAGAGGCCCCGAGATAGGCGACGGGATGTGGATTCGGATTGCCGCGCGTACCGGTCTGAGCAAGCGCCCAGGCAACAACCAGCCCGCAGCAGGCCAGTGCGATCAAGCCACGGTACGGACTCAGCCATAGCATCTTCACAGCTCGATTCCTCGACTCTAAGAAAGCGTCCATCAACAACTTCCCCCCTTTCGCAAAGGGGGGCTAGGGGGGATTTCGGGCGGCATCGCTCGCATCGGGAAACAATTGATGGACACTTGCTAAACGAACATCTTTAGTGCCCGCATGCAAGGCACCAAGCCGATACCCGCGAAAGGGCCTAGGAAATGGTGCAGATCAGCCACCTGTCAGCCGCCTGTTCTGCGGCTTGGCCGCGCTCCCATTCGGCGATTGTCGACACCCTGTTGAAATCGGTGATAACAGCGCCGAACTTCAGTTGGCGCAGGCTGCGGCACGCGCCCGAGACGCGCCAAGCGAGTTCGACCTCAGAACGGACAAGCGTCGGCCCTCGCGAACTCAAGGTCGCTTCGGCCACTTCGATACCGAACACTCGCTCATTCATCCCGAGCGAATCACCAGCTCACATCAGGAGGGTTTCATGCGCAAGCTCATCGGTCTCTTGGCTCTGCTCGTTATCGGCACGAGCGCGCAGGCAGAGATACAGTCCAAAGCCATTAGTTACAACGACGAGGGCACGGCCCTGACCGGCCACCTTTACTGGGACGATGCAACCAAGGAGAAGCGCCCCGGCGTCCTTGTCGTCCATGAGTGGTGGGGGCTCAACGACTACGCCAAGAAGCGCGCGCGAATGCTCGCCGAACTGGGCTATGCGGCCTTTGCCGCCGATATGTACGGCGGCAACCAGGTGACCAAGGACCCCAATCAGGCGCGTGAATGGATGCAAGCGGTCACCGTCGACCCCGAACTCTGGCGCCTACGTGCCGGTGCGGCGCTGGCTCAACTCAAGGCCAGCGATCTCGTCATCCCCGAGAAGACCGCTGCCATCGGCTACTGCTTCGGCGGCGGCACCGTGCTGCAGATGGCCTATGGTGACGCCGACGTCCGGGGCGTGGTGAGCTTCCATGGCTCGCTCCCGGCGGCACCGGAAGAGGCTCAAGGTAAGATCGGACCCAAGATCCTGGTGCTGCACGGCCAGGCCGACTCCTTCGTCGCGCCAGACGTGGCCGCCAACTTCCGGAGCAAGTTGGAAGCCGCCGGGGCCAACTGGGAAATGGACATCTACGGCGGGGTGAGGCACAGCTTCACCAACCCGGACGTCGGCGAGTACGGCATCGAGAACCTCAAGTACGACGCCCAGGCAGACGCCCGCTCTTGGACGCGCATGCAGAGCTTCTTAGACGAACTCTTCCAGGATTGAGTCGGCGTCGATCATTGTTTCGGCCAGTCATCTTCCCTAGGGTGGACAAGCGCAGCGCAGTCCACCAACGCCGACGCGGGATTCGGTGGACTTGGCGCTCGCTCGTCCACCCTACCGGCCCAACTGATGACCAAGGCCATTGAGTCGACTTCAGGATCGAATCGACTCAGCAGGGTTGGCCGCGGGTCATCGACCTCGAGGATCACCAACCAGGCGCTCGAGTCGCGAGCTGATTGGACGCAGGGACGACCTCCAATCAGCGCCTCATCAGACCGCGCGCCCCACCGCGGACCCACTTGAGTGGCGAGGAGACAGCATGCCGAAACGATTCGAATCCACCAATCCCCATACGGGCGATCTTATCGAGACCCTGGCGCCGATGACCGCAGCTGCCTTGGAGCAAGCGCTTGCCGCTGCCGCGGATCAGGCGCCCGCCTGGGCCAAGCAAGGCATCAGCGAGCGCTGTGACCTGCTCCGGGCCGTGGCGAAGCTCCTGCGGGAGCGCAAGTCGGCACTGGCGCGCCTGATGACGCTGGAGATGGGCAAGCTGATCGCCGAGGCGGAGGCCGAGGTCGAGAAGTGCGCGCTCGTCTGTGACTACTATGCCGATAACGCCGAGTCCCAGTTGGCGGACACCTCAGTCGCCTCGGATGCCAGCCGCAGTCTGATCGCCTACCAGCCGCTCGGCGTGCTCATGGCCATCATGCCCTGGAACTTTCCCTTCTGGCAGGTCTTCCGCTGCGCCGCCCCGGCACTGGCAGCGGGCAATACCCTGGTGCTCAAGCACGCCTCCAATGTCCCGCGCTGCGCCCTGACCATGGAGGCACTCTTCCGTGACGCAGGCGCTCCGCCCGACGTCTTCCAGACCCTCTTGATCGACGCCAAGACGGCGGAAGGCGTCGTCGCCGACGCACGCATCCGCGGCGTGAGCCTGACCGGCAGCGAGACCGCCGGCAGACGGGTCGCCAGCATCGCCGGCGAGCACCTCAAGAAGACGGTGCTCGAACTGGGTGGCTCAGACGCCTTCGTTGTGCTCGAAGACGCCGACTTGGAGCTAGCGGTGAGCACCGCAGTCAAGGCACGCTTCATGAACGCCGGCCAAAGCTGTATCGCCGCCAAGCGTTTCATCCTCGTCGAGACCATCGCCGATGGCTTTGTCGACGCCTTCAAAGCCGCCATCGCGGCACTGAATCCGGGGGACCCTCTGGAGGAGACAACCACCTTGGCCCCGCTGGCCCGCAAGGATCTGAGGGAGATCCTGCATGCGCAGGTGGAGGCCAGTCTCGGCGCGGGGGCCGCCTTGGTCACTGGCGGACAAGCCCTTGATGGACCGGGCTGGCACTATGCCGCGACCCTGCTGGACAAGGTCGCGCCCGGGATGCCGGCCTATGCCGACGAGTTGTTCGGCCCGGTGGCATCGGTCATCCGCGCCAAGAACGCAGACGCTGCGCTCGAGATCGCGAACGACTCGCGCTTTGGTCTCGGCGGCAGTGTCTGGACAGCAGACAAGGCACGCGGCGAAGGCTTCGCGCGCCAGATGGCTTGCGGCTGCGCCTTCGTCAACGGCATGGTGAAGAGCGACCCCCGCCTACCCTTCGGCGGGATCAAGGATTCAGGCTACGGACGCGAGCTGGGAACGCCCGGCATTCACGAATTCGTGAATGCCAAGACGCTGTGGATTGGGTGAAGTGGTCGGTGGCCGGTGGCCGGTATCAGCATGATCCAATAGGATCCCCGGAACCGCAAAGCACGTTAAACACGCCTGCATTCTTCTTGCCGTCCTTGCCGTCCTTGATGTCCTTGCTGTCCTTTACGCCCTTGACGATCCTCACCACCCAATCGAGACAAATCGGTCGGACCGGCCCCAAAGAAGCGCCACTTGAGACGCCCCCCGAGACTGTCAGGCTATTCCAGCGCGCAGCGTTCGAGTGCCGAGATGACCTCGGCGATATTGCTCGTCAGCAAGGCTTGCTTTTGCGCGACATCCTGATCGGACAGCTCATTCGCGACCGCTGCCTCCAGATCCGCGGCCTGATCATGCACCTTATCCAGGCCCAGGGTCGCGGCAGCGCCCTTGAGGTCATGCAGCAGGCGCTGTGCCTGATCCCGCTCGCCGACCGACAGCAGTTCACGCGAGCGCTGCATGTCCTGCGCATGCGTTTCGATGAACTTCTTCAGCAGCCGCCGATACAGGGCCTCGTTCCCGCCGAGGTTCCGCAATCCGACATCAACATTCAAACCTGACACTTGGCTCAGGGCGTCAGGCAACGCCTTCGCCTCGACCTTGCTTTTCAGCTCGGGCGCCGAGGTCTTTGAGTCCAGCCATTGCGCGAGCGACAGATAGAGCCGGTTGGGATCCACGGGCTTGGCGATATGGTCGTCCATACCCGCGTCTAGGCAGGCATCCCGATCGTCTTGGAAGGCATTGGCGGTGACGGCAAGGATGGGAATGCCCTCATAAGCCGGCAGCTGGCGAATCCGCCGCGCTGCCTCCGGCCCGTCGATCTCGGGCATCTGCATGTCCATGAGGATGGCGGCATAGGTCTGCTTGGACGCCAGCTCGACGGCAACCACACCGTTCTCCGCAATGTCGACCACCAAGCCCGCCTCCTCAAGCAGGCTCTTGAGCACTTCGCGGTTGATCAGGTTGTCTTCCGCGACCAGAACGCGTGCGCCTCGGTAGTCAGCCAGGCGCGTCAGGGCATTATCCAGCGTCTCCTCCGTGGTGACCTCCTGCCCATCGCCAACTACCCCAAAGCATGCCGTAAACCAGAAAGTGCTGCCCTCGTCCAGGGTGCTGTCAACGCCAATCTCGCCGCCCATGAGTTCGACCAGGCGCTTACAGATCGCCAGGCCCAACCCGGATCCGCCGAACCTGCGGGTGGTCGAGGTATCGGCCTGCTCGAAGGCAAGGAAGAGTTCGTCTTGGCGCTCGAGCGGAATGCCAATGCCCTCGTCCCTGACCTCGAACCGGAGCTTGAGATCGGCGTCAGAGCGCTCCAGCAGCGAGGCATGGATCCTGATGGTGCCTTCGTCACTGAACTTGAGCGCATTACCGACCAGGTTCAGCAGGATCTGATCCAGCCGCAGTGGATCGCCGCGCAGGCGCTCGGGCACCTTGGGATCGATGGCGAGGCTGAGCTTGAGCCCCTTGCCCTTGGCCTCGTCCGCGACCAGCATGTTGAGCTTGGTGAAACTATGCTGGAGTTCGAACTCGACTGCATCGAGATCCAGCTTGCCGGCCTCGATCCTGGAGAGATCGAGGATGTCGTTGATCACCCGCAGCAGGTGGTAAGCCGCGTCCGTCACCCGGCCGAGCCGCTGCGTCTGCTCGCGGTCCTTGGCGCTGGCCTTGAGCAGGTGTGTCATGCCGATGATGGCGTTGAGCGGGGTACGGATCTCATGGCTCATATTGGCCAAGAAGGTGCTCTTGGCCAGATTCGCCGCCTCGGCGGCCGACTTGGCGTGCTCCAGCTCCGCGGTGCGCGTGCGCACCAGCTCTTCGAGATGCGCCCGATAATGCGTCAGCTCATCCTCGGCCTGCTTCTTGTCGCTGACGTCGACGAAGACGACACGAATCTGCTCCAGCACAGCATCACGGAGCACGGGATCGGCGCTGACAAGCACCCAACGCGGGGCCTGATCCGGGCCATGCAGAATGCCGAGCAGCTGGTTGCGCAATGGCTGATGCCTGTCCATCACACGTCTAACCGGCAACTGCTCCAAGGGCACCGGACGCAGATGCGCGTCAACCAGGCATTCATGCCAGCGATCAGCATCCAGGGCATCGATTTCCTCGGGACTCAGCTCGAGGATTGCAGCTGCGGTCGCATTGAAGTCGACCGGACGCCCGTCGGCGCCATAGACAAGCACGCCGACGGGTATCCCCTGCAGCAGGTCACGGTAGCGTGCCTCACTCTCGCGCAAGGCCTGCTCTTGACGTCGACGCTCGGTCACGTCCTGTACCGTGCCGACGGCGCTCAGCGCAACGCCCTTGGCGTCGGCGCGAATCTCGGTACGCTCGCGGACCCAACGCGACTCACCATGACTCAGTTCGACACGGTGCTCGATGTCGTAAGCGGAGCCGCTGATCGCCTCAGCCCAAGCGGCCCGCACCCGCTCGCGGTCATCCCTGTGAACGCGAGCGAAGAAGGTCTCCAGATCAACGTGCGTACCCGGCTCGACCTCAAAGAGTCGGTAGGTCTCGTCGGACCAGTCCAGACGCCCGCTGACGAAATCAAGGGACCAGCTCCCAGTCTGGGCGACGGACTGGGCGCGTCTCAGCGTCTCCTCGCTGCGCCGCAGCGCGGCCTCGACGCGCTTGCGATCTGTGGTGTCGCGATGCAGCGCATAGAGGTAGCTCCTCCCGCCCCACTCGACCCGCGAGGCACTGATCTCAACGTCGTAGGCTTCGCCGTCTTTGCGGCGATGACGGGTCTCAAAGGTTGAGCCCTCCTCGGTCGCCTTGGGGATCCTGGCTTCAAGTTCGGCACGGGACCGACCGATGTCCCAATCCCAGACGCAGAGCTGTCCAAGCTCCGCGTCCGAATAGCCCAGCATCGCCGCGAAACGGGCGTTCCATTCGACTAGCCGGCCCGTCATGTCGAGGACGGCGATGGCGTCACGCGATCGCTCGAACATGACCCGGCGCCGCTCGGACTCCTCGCGCAGCACCCGCTCGGCCTCTCGAATATCGGTGACATCGCGCCAGATCGCGGCCCAATAGCGACCGCCGCGGATCTCGACCAGGCGACTCGTCACCTGCACGCGACGCAGGCTGCCGTCCTTGCGGCGATGGAGCGTCTCGAAGTCACCTCGCCCGATGCGATTGATCTGCTCCATGCGGCGCGCCACCGCCTCGGCATCCGCATCGCCCCGAATATCGGGGATCCGCAGCCGCGCGAACTCGTCTCTTGCGTAGCCCAGCGACTGGCAAGCGGCGTTGTTGAACTCGACGAAGCCCAGGGTCTCGGCATCGATCAGGACGATGGCATCCGCCGCCTGATTGACGATGGCGCTGTAGAGTTCTTCGCGCTCGCGCAGCGCATCCTGGGTACGCCGCGCCTCGGTGATGTCGCGCGCGATCCCCAGAATACCGATCAGCCGCCCCTCCGCGTCGTGCATGGGCGTCTTGATCGTCTCGAGCACCTCCTCATGACCATCATCGGCGAAGGTGATGGTCTCTTCATTGATCACTGGGCTCACAGCATGCAGCGCATCGAGGTCGTGCTGACGGAACGAATCCGCCACCTCAGCCGAGATGAATTCACGATCCGTGCGACCACGGATCTCCGCCTCGGTGGCGCCGAAGAAGCGCTCGAACCGCTGATTGCACGCCAGGTAGACGCCGTCGGGGTCCTTCAGCCAGATGAGATCGGGAATGGTACGGAGCATGGCTCGCGTCAGGCCCAGCTCGGCCCTGAGCCGGGTCTCGCTCGCCTGGCGCTCGGTGTCGTCGCGGCCGACAACCAGACAGCGACCGTCATCGAGCCGCTGCAGCGTCAGATCGACGAAGACTTCGGTCCCGTCCGCTCGCTGCATCCACAGCCCAAGGCGCAGGCTGCTGGCGTTATCCAGAGGGGCCATGAGTGCAGGCAGACGTTCGCGATCACGCAGTGCAACCAGAGCCGAGAGGCGGAGGCCACGCAGGGCCGCGAGATCATGCCCGGTCAGCTTGAGTGCGACCGGATTGGCATGCTCGAAGGTGGTATCCGCTGCCAGGATCCAGGCGGCATCGCCAATCGCCGCGATCATGGCGCTCAGCTCCCGCTCGAACGGCAGCGGCTCCGTTTCCTCGCTTCGAGGCGCTTCGTTTCTGATATCAGTGACGCCCACTTGTCTCTGCATCATGAGTTGTGTATCGGTGTCAACACGGCGTTCACGGGTCGCCGCGGTCCCGATGAAGAAACCGAAACTCCGCCCTCGGCGCCCGCCGACACCCGGCAGGCCAATCGCGGAACGCTAACCACCATCCACTCGCGAAGTCTTCACAAGCGGATACGGACAATAGCCCGAGGCGCATCGACGTCATCTCAAAGGGCGAGCAGCAACACACCCGCCAATGCTAGCTGCATCTCAGCCCCAGAGTGAAGCAGCCGAGTGAAGGCCGCCATCAACCTCGCAGTCGCGTCCGTCAAGACTAGGCGAAAAATGGATCATTGGTTACCAAGACAAATACCTAGAAAGCGTCCATCAACAACTTCCCCCCTTTCGCAAAGGGGGCTAGGGGGGATTTCGGGCGGCATCGCTCGCATCGGGAAACAATTGATGGACATCCTCCTAGTGAGGCTTCGCCTCAGACCGACGCGTCATGCCATCGGGATCGCTATCGTCGGTTCGATGCCGATGCCGATGCCGATGCCGATGCCGATGCCGACGGCCTTGGGTCGAAAAAACACGCAAGTCCTTCTTGAACAAAAGCAATGCTTCTTGGCCCACCGCTCGCCCCCTTCGCTCAGCGCATTGTCAAGGAAGTGCATCGACGACCGCTTTAGACTCAGATAAGGGCTCGGTGTCTTTGCAGGCTTCGAAACAGGTTGCGACCCCAGCCCCCAACAATGCGGACCACGCGAGAACGAACGACAGAGGCACAGAGGAGCATTCGCATGAGTCGCGAGATAGGCATCACCCAGCTCGTGGAGAACACGGCGGGCGGAAGAGGATTGCTGGGCGAGCATGGCATCGCCTACTTTATCGAGGTGGCAGGACGCCGCGTCCTCTTCGACACCGGACAAGGGGAAGTCCTGCTGCACAATGCCGAGCGACTCGGGCTGCCGCTGGCCGAGGTCGAGGCAATCGCGCTCAGCCATGGCCACTACGACCACGCTGGCGGATTGGAGGATGCGCTCAGCGTCACGGGTCCGGTCGACCTCTATCTGCATCCCGAGGCGAGGCAGCCGAAGTACAACCGCGCGGGCAAGGCCATCGGCACGCCTTACTTGGCATCCGACGCGCTCAGGGGACATGTGCGGCGTCTCGTCGAGACCCGCGAGCCAGTGAGCATTGGCCCAGGCATCCATCTCACGGGTGAGATTCCGCGCCGCCATAAGATCGAAGACACAGGCGGCCCCTTCCACTTGGATGCGAATCGCAATCAAGTCGACCCCTTGTTGGACGACCAGGCCATGTACCTGGATACGGCCGACGGCACCCTCGTGCTGCTGGGTTGCGGACATTCTGGCGTGATCAACACGCTCGAACACATCCAGCAACTCACCGGGGGCAGCCACATTCATGCCGTCATCGGCGGCATGCACCTGCTGCGCGCCACGCCGGAACGGCTGGACTTCACGGCCCAACGCCTGGAGGCGCTCGGAGTCGAGTATCTCGCACCAATACACTGCACCGGTACCGAGGCGGCCTGCTTCTTCCGCGCCCGCTTCCCGGACAGGATTCACGCCTCGGAGGTCGGCACCCTGCACGCGTTTCGACGGTTGCAGGCGTAAGACCAGGTTCGAGAAATCGGACCACGAAGGCCTGAAGGACGCGCCAAAGAAATGCGCATCGCCCACCCCCGAGTGCGCGTCATCAATGGCTTGATGCCTTGAGATCCTTCGCGCGCTTGGCCCGACCTCTTCAGCATCAAGCGTCGATCGCTGGCGACTGGGAGCTGGCAAGCGCGCCCAGGATCAGATCACGGACTCGAACAGCTCGAGCTGCGGCGGCCCCAGGTAGAAGTCGCGCGTGTCCTTGCCAGCATTGGCATGCGCGGCGCGGAAGGCCTCAGAGTGAGTCCAGGCGATGAAGAGCTCCTCCGATTCCCACTCGGAAAAGGACGAAAAGAGCGTGTGGTCCTCAGACTCTGGCCCTTTGAGCAGGTGGAAGCGCACAAAGCCCGGCACCTGGTCCAGATAGCTCTCGCGGCTGCGCCACACCTCGACGAAGGCGTCTTCCTGGCCACGCAGGATACGAAAACGATTCATTGCAAGATACATCGGAATTCTCCAAAAAGGACCATGAGGCGTTGCATCGAGCCCAAGACATGGAGACGCAAGCCTGCGGTTTCGAGGACGCCCGCCACCAAGCCCGCCCCGAGTCCCAGAGGCTCGGAACCCGTCTCAGGCGTCGTCCGCCTTGCTGGGCAACCTTAGCGCGGACGCTCAGCCGGCGTCAGAGGCTGTCTGAATATTGCAATCGCCCGAGCTGTAGATACTCTGTTCTGACGCAAGTCCGATTTGCCTCCTGTCCATCATTTTTTTCTATCGGCATCGTTGTCTCAGCG
>NZ_JAAIJR010000128.1 GCF_010915725.1 Thiorhodococcus mannitoliphagus | reverse complement strand
GGCCAACGGTAGCCAGAGCAGCACGTTCGGGAGCCCTTCCGCAAGGTCCAGCAGGTCCTCCAACAGCGGATCATCGGGCCGACGTGCGCTGCGCAGTCCGGGCGGGTCGATGAAGAGGAGATCCGGTCGCCAGTCCGTCCAGTCGCTGGGGGTTGCCGAACGGGTGAAGACCGCCGCCTCGCCGAGTCCCTGACGGAGGCTGGCCGCATAAGCGTCGACGATCTCGAAGGCGCGGATCTGGTAACCGCCGTGCTTGGCCAGGAGGCGCTCTGCCAACTGGGTCGAGCCGGGGTAGCGCGCGCCTGCCGCAGCGCGCCACTGACGGTGCCAAGACTGCACATCCGGGTTTGCTCCATGCCAACGGGCGACAAAGACCCCAATCCCGTCCGCCCAGCCCGCGCCCTCAAGCAAGATCGACTCCCAGCGGCCCGCGAAGGCATCGGCGTAGCGGAAGGGTCCCTCATGCTCGGCAAGCAGACCCTCCAGCACCGCGATCAGGGCCGGATGCTTGACGACATCGCCCGCGTTGCCGGCCTTGGTTTGGTGATCGTAAGTGCCCATGGCTACACTGCAGGCAATGCCCCTTTCTCAACCGCTCCAACCGCATCGCCAGTCGATCTTCCCTCGCCTTCAGCAGGGTCAGTCTCGGCGCAACCCCCTTGGCAATCAGCGCCGGCACCGCCCGCGTCGCTTGAGCCGTCGCTCATGATTAGGCCATGGGGTAGTGCCACAATCTATAGGATGGCGAGAAATTATTGCGCAGTTAAATCAATAGTTTAAGAAAGCGGTCATCCTATAGATAAGGGCACTACCGGCCATGGTATTGACAAGTCTCCGGCTCACGCCCGACCCCGCAAGCGACAGACGCGCAAGGAAGTCCCTTGGGCAGCCCATCTGTGAGCACCGTAGCACGGGTATCGAAGCTTGAAAGCGGGTCTCTCCGTTAGAGCCAGGTCTGCTCCATCAGGTGATGCGAACTTGGCCATGTAATCGTGCGCATGAGCACGTTTCGTATTCCCCAGGCTTATTGACGCCGAGACGCCCCTGCCCCTTCGCCCACGAAGATGCCCTCACCGCCCGAAGATGCCCTCTTATGAGAGGTCGGCATCTTCGGCGCGAATCAGTAGACCAAGGGCATCTTCGGTGGGCATGCTGAATGGTCAACGTGCACGAATACACACTTTGAGACTCACCTGTCGACCAACCTGGACTGGCGCCCAGGCAACGTCGTCGTCAAAGCGATTCTTCCCGCAGAGCGGCGCTCGTCAGCTAACTTGAGTGGCGTCCTTCGAGGCATCGCCTGTTCGCGACAACGCCATCCCAAAGATCGCTTCAGGGCTTATCGACTTACCGACAGGTGACACCGCAGGGCGCGAATGAGGCCAATCGAGGCGATTCACGCGCCTTGACGCGACCTTAAGTTATTGAAATATGGTGGGCCGTGTAGGATTCGAACCTACGACCAAGGGATTATGAGTCCCCTGCACTAACCGCTGTGCTAACGGCCCTGATGGGTGCGGAGTTGTGAAGCTGGTTGCGGCTAACTATCTGGGCAACAAGGTTGCTCCGATCGTGATCCAGGAGACCACCGCAGTTCACGGGTGCGTGCCTTGCTTGGTCGATGGGACCCACCTAGAACACCAGGTCCATCAGAGCGCCTTCAGGCAGTGATAGAAGCAGGCAACACTCACCGCTGTAAGGATACCATGCGAATGGCAACCATTGAGAAGCGGAGAGCCGCCTCCGTGGAGCATGCTCCCAATACGGCGCGAGCTGCGCCGTTTTATTGCGCCGACCGCGCTAGGCCGTCTTATCCTGGGCAGCGTCCACCACGACGGGCAGCTCCTCACCGGGCGCTGCATCGACTCGGTCTGTCGCCGCGTCATTTCGCTCACAGGTATCGGCCTGATCCTGCGCCTCCCCGAAGTCCAGCAGGAGCGAGTCCACATCGGGCAGCACGTCCGCGAACTCGACACCATAGATCTCCCAGATGGAGATGAGCAGCGAGGCGATCAGCGGACCGATGAAGAGCCCCGCCAGGCCGAACATGAAGATGCCGCCCAAAGTGCTGAAAAAGATCATCAGCTCGTGCATCTTGGTGTCCTTACCCACCAAAATCGGTCGCAAGACGTTATCCAAGCTGCCGACCACGAGACCGCAGAACAACCCCAACGAAACGCCTGTCACGACATCGCCTTGGGCGATTAGGATGATAACGGTTGGAATCCAGACCAAGGCCGCGCCCACGTTGGGGATGACCGACAGAACGGCCATCACCGTGCCCCAGAAGACCGCGTTATCGATCCCTGCAACCGCGAACGCGATACCGGCCAGCGTGCCCTGCAGCAGGCCGATGAGGAGCGAGCCCTTCAGCGTCGCCCGCGTCACCGAGGTGAACTTTTCGAGCATCAAGCGCTCTTCGCTTGTCTTGAGCGGAAGATAATAGAGGATCAGCTCGATCAGGCGTGGCCCGTCCATCTGCAGGAAATACATGCTGTAGAGCAGCACGAAGGCCATGAAGATGAAGTTGACCGTTCCCAGGGTGGCGGAGGACACCCAGTCGAGCAGGAGCTTACTAAGCAAGCTGGCCGCGCCTCCGACCTGCTGCAGGATGAGGTCTCGGTGCTCAAGCACCTGGTCGTAGAAGGGCAAATGCTGGAGATAGGTCATCAGGTCGGCGGGATCCTCCATCGCCCCCTTGAGCCACACGGAGAGCAGCTGACTGACGTCCAGCGCCTGCCCAATGAGCACCGCGATCAACATGACCGCTGGCAGCAGCACCACGAAGGCCATCGCCAAAAGGGTCAGCAACGAAGCCAAGTGCTTGTTGCAGCCGAGCGCCTGTCGCAGCCGAATGTAAAGTGGCCGCGCCAATGCACTGAAGAGTCCGGCCAGAAAAAGCGCCATGAGAAACTGCTGGATCATGGCAAGAAAGAGCGCCGAGATTCCGAGCGTCATCAGTAGGATGACGGTCTTGTTCACGGCGTCTTGGCTCATGTTCGACATGGAGAACTCCACCCCTCGACTGACGCAGCACGATGACTGGGAGTCTACCGCAACGCAGTGATGCTGCCGCTCGCGATCAGGAAGCGCTAGCCCGGGATAGCAGGACTTGACTGAGGCGGGCGGTGGCGCAGCTTACCGGAAGCACGCAGCACCAGCAGCGGTGCTGCGAGGCGCTGTGGCCTAACGACCGCGCGACATCAGTGCCCACCGCCCTTGAGTGCGGTGTTCATGCCTTCGATAGTGTCCTTGGCATCGCCGAACACCAAGTAGGTGTTGTCCTGGTAGAAGAGCAAGTTGTCGACGCCTGAGTAGCCCGGCCGCATCGAGCGCTTGAGGAAGTAGACCTGACGCGCCCTACCCGCTTCCAAGATGGGCATACCGTAGATGGGGCTAGTTGGATCCTCCTTCGCGGCCGGGTTGACCACATCGTTGGCGCCCACGACCAAGACCACGTCCGTGCTCGGGAACTCGGAATTGATCTCGTCCATTTCAAGCACCTGGTCATAGGGGATGTCCGCCTCCGCGAGCAGCACGTTCATGTGCCCCGGCATGCGCCCCGCAACCGGGTGGATGGCGAACTTCACCTCCACGCCACGCTGCGCGAGGAGTTCCATCAGTTCCTTGAGGGCATGCTGGGCCTGGGCGACCGCCATGCCATAGCCCGGCACAATGATGACCTTGCCGGCATCCTCCATCCAGTAGACGGCGTCCTCAATGGCCGCCGACTTGACGCCCTTTTCGGCCGCCTGTGCCCCGGCGCTGTCCGCGGAGCCGCCATCCGAGCCGAAGCCGCCAAAGACCACGTTTATGATGGAACGGTTCATCGCCTTGCACATGATGAAGGAGAGGATCGCACCCGAGCAGCCGACCAGCGCGCCGACGATGATGAGCAGGTTGTTGTGCAGCGTGAACCCGGTAGCCGCGGCGGCCCAGCCCGAGTAGCTGTTGAGCATGGAGATGACGACCGGCATGTCTGCGCCGCCGATCGGGATGATGAGGGTCACACCAATCACTAGGGCCAGGAGCGTCATGAGGAAGAGCGACAGTAGGTTCCCGGTCATGGCGAAATGCACGGCCAGCGCGATAGTCGCCAGTCCAATGAGGGCGTTGAGCAAATGTTGTCCGGCGAACTTGACCGGAGCGCCGCTGAGCAGCCCCTGCAGCTTACCGAAGGCGATCACGGACCCGGTGAAGGTGATCGCACCAATGACGACGCCGGCGGAAATCTCCCCCATGAGAACCGGATTCAGCAGTCCATTGGCCTGCTTGTGGAAGAAGGTGCCGATACCGACCAGCACGGCGGCAAGACCCACAAAGCTGTGCAAGGCTGCGACAAGCTGCGGCATAGCGGTCATCTGGATGCGCATCGCGACGATGCCGCCGATCACCGCGCCGCCGGCGAGCCCGGCAATGATGAAGCCATATGCCTGCACCTCGCGACCCACCAAGGTCGCGACGATGGCGATCAGCATGCCGAGCATGCCATAGAGGTTGCCGCGCCGCGCCGTGGCCGGATGCGTCAGCCCCTTGAGCCCCAAGATGAACAGGACGGCGGAGGCCAGATAGGCCAAGGCCTGTTGATTGACTGATAAATCCATCGCGAGCCGTCCTTACTTCTTTTTCTTGAACATCGAGAGCATTCGGTGCGTCACCAGGAAACCACCGAAGACGTTGATGGAGGCCAGCAACACGGCGACGAAACCGATGAGCTGGACCAGAATGCCGGACTCGGGATCACCCGCGACCAACATTGCCCCAACCAGCACGATGCCGGAAATGGCGTTGGTGAGCGCGACCAGCGGGGTGTGCAGCGAAGGCGTCACGCCCCAGACCACCCAGTAGCCGATGAAGCAGGCGAGGACGAAGACGTACAAGGCGACGAGCGAGGGATCGAGTGCCTCGGGCATGTGCGTAGCTCCTGAATGCGTATCTTTATGCGCGCCGCGATTCGTGCAATCGCAGCCTATCGCGGGCGCTGCTCTTGTTTTGGAACGAGGGGCGGTCAACCCGCGGGGCGCATCAACATGGCCGCGGTAATCTCGTCCGCCTCCAGATCCTTGAGTTCTGGACCAGAATCGCCGGAGGCGATCATGATCTCGATGAGGTTGAGCAAATTGCGGGCATAGAAGGCACTGGCGTCCGCCGGCACCAGGGCAGGATAGTTGGTCAGCCCAACAATGGTGACACCGTGGCGCTCGACGACCTCGTCGGCAACGGTGAGCGGGCAGTTACCGCCGCTGATGGCGGCGAGGTCGACGATCACCGACCCTGGGCGCATCCGCTGCACGACCTCCTCGGTCACCAGCACGGGCGCAGGCCGGCAAGGGATGAGGGCCGTAGTGATGATGACATGCGCCTTGGCAAGCTCCTCGCTGAGGGCCGCCTGCTGACGCGCCTTGGCCTCGTCCGACAGCTCCTTGGCATAGCCGCCCTCGCCCGCGCCGCTCTCGCCCAGGTCGAGATCGATGGGCTTGGCACCGAGCGACAGGATCTGCTCGCGGGTCTCCGGCCGAACATCATAGGCGTAGACATCCGCACCGAGACGGCGGGCGGTCGCGATGGCCTGCAGCCCCGCCACGCCTGCACCGAGTACAACGACACGCGCCGGCTTCGCCGAGCCGGCCGAAGTCATCATCATGGGGAAGAATCGTCCGTAGCGGGTCGCAGCCTCCAGGGTCGCTCGATAGCCGCCGAGGTTGCTCTGCGAGGAGAGCACGTCCATCGACTGGGCACGCGAAGTCCGCGGCATCCGCTCCAGCGCCAGCACGCGCAGTCCCTTCGTGAGCATGGCTGGGACCACGTCATCCTCGCCGCACGACTCAAGCAGACCCATGTAGATGCCGCCTGCGCGCATCGCCTCGACGTCTGCCGAATCCGGCCGACGGACCTTCAACAGCAGGTCCACGTCATAGGCACCGGCGCGATCCGTTAGCTGCGCGCCGGACTGCTCGTACTCGCTGTCCGGATAGCCTGCGCGCACCCCGGCGCCTGACTCGATCAGCACCTCGAGTCCTTTGCCAACCAACTTCTTGACGACGTCCGGCGTCGAAGCGACTCGCGTCTCACCTGGGCGCGTCTCCAAAGGAATTCCGATCTTCATACTGCGCTTCGCCCCGTGCTTGGATGCTCCCGCCCCTAGGCGGCAAAATTCGCGCATTATCATTGGCTACTTCGATGATGGCAACCTGCAGACTAAATACTCCAGCAAGTCCCGCCCACCGCTGCCAATCTTAGCCACGACAGGCCACAAGAGGTGTCCGGATGCAAGGCACAGGCAAGCTCCTCGCGACCTGCGCACGCGATACGCCTAAGCGATGTACCCACCCAAGATTGCGCCTCTTGCGCCGCTGGGAGTTCCCGAGGCTTTCTCGTGGAGCCATAATGCCAATCGAGCCAGACTAGACGGAGGTCAGGTGTCGATCACTGGGCCGTGCCGTTGATAATTGTTCTGTAGGATGCCGTCTTCTCGGACGATGTTTCCGTCTTTTGATTCGAGGGATATTTTGATGATCAAGCCCGAGCAAGAGAACCGAATAGCGCTTCAGCAGACCGCCGAGGTCAAGCGAGCGCTCGGTGCGATCGAGCATGCGTTGCTGGACAAGAAACCAGCATCCGTTCTTGTCACTAGCGCCAGCTTAGACGAAGGCAAAACCCTGTGCGCGTCCGCCATTGCAGCTGCGGCCGCCTCCAGAGGGGCGTCCAAGGTCATCGCGATGGACTTCAATTGGTATCGACCCGCAATGCACCGCTGTTTCGAGGAGCCACTTCGGCATGACGCAGAGCGGATCCTGCAGGCTGACTTGTCCGAACTCGTCAGCCGGCCGGGCGATCTGCAGTTGGATGTGCTCTTCGCGCCTGTCGATCACGCGACCCATGGCGCTCTCGAGCAAAGCGACGCTGCGGTTGTGAAGCGACTTTTGAAACAGGCACGAGACAGCTACGACCTCGTGATCGTCGATAGCGGCGCAATCTTTCCAACCAATCGAACCATGATGGACCCGGTCACGCTCAGCCAGGAGGTCGATGGCGTCGTCTTGGTTGTGGCGAAAGGGCTCTCGCGGAAGCCGAGCGTTCGAAGAGCACAAAAGACGCTGGAGATTGCTGGAGCAAACATCATCGGCATCCTGACGAACCAGCCCGATATTGCGGGATCTCGATAGCGCTCAAGGAAGGCCATCGCGACACAATTCTGAGGCAACATTTTCTCTGGCTTCTCAAGAGTCCGATCCAGCATCAAGCGCAATCAATCGTTCTCTCAAGCAGGGAACACGACGGGGAATAGGAATGGGATTTTTTATCCAACGCTATGCGCAATCATTCAGACATTACTGGTGGCTTCTTCTTTTGGCTTTGTTGCCGCCAGCGGTCTATCTCATCAGTCAAATCTACTTGGATAGGATGTTCATCGTTTCTCAGGAGGTCTCCTATTCAGGCCAGGTGCAGGTGGCGAAGAATCCAATGGAGTCCCTGCCGCTCGAGCGAGTCCTTAAGGAACCGCATCTCTTGTTTCAGGAAGACTTCGCCCTGTCCCAGCTCAGCAAGAATGTCAGGCTCTTTCAGCTACTCGAAAGCTCAAACCTCTCAGATGTCGAGCTTCGACGGCTGATAGATTCGACTCTGTCACTCTCCGAGACAACCCAAGCGACTATACTTTTTGCGTATCGAGGAAAGAACGAAGGGCTTGGAATCCTGCTTGTCGACTATTTTGTGACGCGGCTCACACAACGGGCCGAAGCAGCACTTGTACGCTCGCGAGACCCGGCTGCCGCAAGTGTTAGCCTAGCGACAGTAGGCCCGCAGAGCGTCGCCGTTCAACGGACGATCTGGGATGACAGTCGTTTAGGGCCGGCCACCATGATCCTGTTGGTCTCTTTGATTCTTTGCTTGATTGCAATCGGCTTGATGGAAGTCTTGGACCAATCCTTCAAGTCCGACCGGCAGATCGCGCGCTACATTGGGCTACCCATCCTCGGCGGCATCCCGAATGCAGAGCCGTTGACCAGGCGCATCAAGGGCAGCAGCAAAGGCTGAAACACTCACCCTCGAGCACCAAGGAAGGCGCTCTTAGAAACCCTACCAGGTTGCCGCTATGACATTCCAAAGCCGCCCCCTCAGTCTCGCGCTCGTCTTGATCGCCTGCGGGCTCTCCACCACTGCTCCGGCGAGTGAGCCGGGGTCTTACACACTCGAATGGGACGCGGTAACCGATGATCGGCTGACTGGCTATCGCCTCTACTATGGAACCAGCCCGGGGCAATACGACTTCACGATCGACCTGGATCTCGGCAGCTTGCCCGAGGCCGGCACCCAGCCCAGCTACAAAGTGACCAACCTCGACCCTGACGAGATCTACTACTTTGCGGTTACGGCAGCCGGCTCTGGCCCCGACGAGTCGAGCTACTCCAATGAGATCACCTCAGGTCAATTCCGTTACGTGTTCTCAGCGAGTGATATCCCACTCGCGGATACCTGGCTCGAAGTTGGCGACATGAACCGAGAGTTTGAGCAGACCCTGGCAGCGGGATCAGCAGCATTCAGTGCGTCCCAGTCGGAAGGCTCAATAGGAGAGGCCCGTGTCGCCGCCGGAGACATCGATGGTGACGGCAGGGACGAACTCGTCATCGGCTATGCCTATGGCGATAGCTCGGCAGGCTCATTGGGCGGACTCTTCCAGATCCTTGATGATGACTTCTCCTTCTTGCGCTGGGGGCGGGTCTCTTGGCCTGAGTACAACGAAGTCAATGGTGAAACCTATCCAGCTGTCGGCGACCTCAATGGTGACGGACGAGACGAGATTCTCATCGGGCTCGGTGAAGGCGGCGACGGCCTCATCGAACTCTTCAGCTACGGCAATGGCCAGCTCTATTCCGTGGCATGGACTTACTTGGAGTGGCCGGAATATACCGAAGCGCTGGGCAAAACCTTTCCTGCGCTTGGCGATCTCGACGGCGATGGGCTTGACGAGATTGTCATCGGGCTGGGCGCCATCAGGGGTACGACCAACCTTCCAGGCGGGAGATTCATGGTCAAGAAAGGTCTCTCGCTAGCCACGGACAACGCCGACGCAGACGCGCAAGACGCGGCGCCCCAGTTCAGCATTGTGGACATCAAAGGACAGGTCGAAGGGCATTTGCTGCTCAATGCCATATCGCTCAATGGAGATCTCACTTGGGACGATTACGCAGCCAGCATCGGCGAAACGCGTCCCGCGCTCGGCGATGTCGACGGGGACGGAAAAGACGAGATCATCGTCGGACTCGGGCACTCCGGAAGCGGTTTCGTCGAGGTCTTCGACTACGAGGAGGGGGCCCTCTTGTCGCGCGGCTATGTCGGCATCGACTTTCCCGAATATAACGGCATGAACGGCGAGACACGGCCAGCCGTCGGCGACATCGACGGCGACGCGCGGAGCGAAATCCTCGTGGGTCTGGGGAACGGTAGCTATGGCGTCTTGGAACTGATCGGCGATGCCGCCGAAGACTTCTCGTCATCCGAACGGATCCAAGTCCAGACGATGGATGAGAGGCACGCAGAGGCTGGCTTTTGGCCCGTCATCAAACGCGAGCAGACGTCTGAATAGCCCCTGCCCCGCCGTTGCGCCTGATCGATCGAATGCAGATTTCAATCATCTGCCAGTTGATGCTCTCGGCAGAGGGCGTCAACCCCCCCGGATGACGTTGAGGTCGTTGGACAGGTGCTGCCCGGTCAACGGCCGTAACGACAGCTCTGCGGAGAGGGGCGGTTGGATTATCAGCGCGCCCATTGCAAGATCCCTAGCCTTAAGGAGGAGGCTCCCGAGTTTCGTGGCAAGTCTCTTCGCCTCAGCTCCAGAGGTTGCTTAGGTCGAGCTGTAAGGCGTCAAAGGGTGCGACCGCAATCGTCTCGCCACCGGATGCTCAGGCGAGCAGGCGCCACTCCCTACGATCGAGTACAAAAGCCTCAAGGGTCCGGCGCTTGGGATCCACCAGCCAGGCATAGGCCATCCCGTAGTGGGCGTAGATCGGCATCTTCACCTCCCTGTCCTTGCTCGCGGTGGAGGGCGAGAGGATCTCGCAAATCCAGTTCGGGACCACTTCGAAGCGATGGCCTTGGGGAATTTCAGGCATGCGATCCTTACGACATCCTGCCAAGTCCGGGACCGCGACTTCCTGATCGGTGACGAAATGGATCTCAGGCTCCACCAAGATCCACCAGCCGCCTGGGCCGCCGCGACCTCGTCCGTAGGCGCTGCCGATATCGATGCTGAATTCAGTTTCGGCGCGTGCATGCAGACCGGTTGGCCGCGGCTGAGTGTGCAGTTGTCCGTTGATAATCTCGCCGGTCAATCCCTCGGCTAAGGCATCGAGTTTTTCGTAAACAGATGAAAGATCTATATCAGCCCTTATATCGGAGCCTGTTGCCCCAAAAGCCATGCAGGCTGCAGGGCCATCTTACCGTTGTCGGTAAAGACTGGCGGCTGCCCGGGAGGGGTCGTCAGGGAGCAGAAGGCGTTGCTGGAGTCGACACATCAAGTCGGACCGTCTTCGGTAGAAGAAGGGCGGTCCGAATGAACGCGGACATCCCTCAGGCATAGGTCGCTCTCAGAACGCCCGACAGCTTGGTCGGAATCAAAACGAAGTCGCACTTCGCGATGAGCGCCCCGGTCCGAGCGACGATGGCGAGCGAGAGGACCAAGTCTGCCGCTCCACGGAATGACGGTCGTTGAGATCGAAGAAAGAGCCAGCCCGCAAAGGATGGCTCGAACCCCCAAGAAACCGGCTCAAGCAATGTTCACATGGGAGGGCTCAATGGTAACCGCTTGCATGAGAGCCCACGCAAGCATCTGAATTGCAAAGCCACTACGATTTTGTTTGGCGGAGAGGGAGGGATTCGAACCCCCGGACCCTTGCGAGTCAACGGTTTTCAAGACCGCCGCTTTCGACCGCTCAGCCACCTCTCCGGGTCGAGCCAGCAAACCGGGGCCGAAACGGCGCGAGGTTTCCCGACAGGACTGCTATTTTAGCGCATGCGCGAGATTTACCCAACACCCTCCGAGCTTGCATGGAAATCCGCCTCAGGTATCCTTTGGAACTTGAAGCGGAGCGATCGAGTCTTATACTCGGTAACGATGCAAAATCACCAACTTACAACTAGGAAGGAGTGAATCAATCCAATGGCTAATCCTGGCTTCACCGTCGCTCGCACGGCTCAGTCTGCGATCTCGACGAACAAGGTACTAAAAAACACCTACCTGCTGCTGGCGGCCACCCTGGGATTCAGTGCAATCACAGCGATGCTGTCGCTGGCGCTCGCCGTGCCACCCTGGGCTTACATGGCGTCCGTGATCGTCGCCATGGTGCTGGGCATTTTCGTACTGCCGCGCACTGCCAACTCGTCCGCTGGCATCGGCATGATTTTCCTGATTACCGGCCTGCTGGGCTTCGGGCTGGGTGCCATCCTGAGCATGTATCTCGCACTGCCCCATGGGCCGCAAACGGTTGGCCTGGCCTTCGGCGGAACCGCGACTATCTTCCTCGGACTGTCCGGCTATGCCCTGACCAGCAAGCGTGATTTCAGCTTCATGGGCGGCTTCATCTTCGCCGGCATGATGGTTGTCATGATCGCGATCGTTGCCAACATCTTCCTGCAGATTCCGGCGCTGTCGTTGGCCATCTCGTCGGCAATCATTCTACTGATGAGCGGCTTCATCCTCTTCGATACCGGCCGTATCGCACGGGGTGAAGAGACCAACTACATCATGGCGACTTACGGGATCTATCTGAGCATCTTCAACATCTTCGTGAGCTTGCTGCAGATCCTCGGAATCATGGGCGACGACTGATCGATCTCCCTGATTTCGGCGAGTCAAGACCCCGGCCTCGCGCCGGGGTCTTTGCTTTGCACTCAGAAGGATAACCAAGGAGAAGCCGATGGAGCTGTTTCTCAAGATCGCTGCCGCCGCGGTATTCATCCTCATGCTCTTCTACCTCTGGCCAGCCTATAAGCACTGGCAAGAGCATGGCCCTAAGGCCCAAAAAGGCGATTGGCAAGCCGCTCTCCTTCCGCTCGGCGCGGTCGTGGTCTTCGTGATCGTGCTCATCATGGCGGTTCGCTAGACGCTCGACCCCGCACGCTGGAGCGAAACCCGGCGTCGAAGGGCCAGGCCCTGGCGCGCCGCAGGGTCAGGACCCGCCAGCGGAACTGCTGATCGACTCAGACGGCGTGCCCTCTCAGGAAGAGCAGACCATCCCGCGCACGCGGCTGTCGATTGGCATCAACACCCTGGCATCCTGCACCTTTCGGTGTGACGAGCATGACCTACCGATCGCGCCGTCCATCACGGTGCTGCCGGCGTGATGGAACAGGCATCACTGAAGATGACGAAGAGGTAGTCCGTGCCAGGATTCGGATTGAAGATCGTCGATCAATCAAGAGCGCAGATCGAGCCCATCATCGACTATGCACTCGCGCATGGCGCACCGATCGAGGTTGGACTTTACTTCGGCGACATCCAGGCCCGCGATCTTCTCAGGTCATGCCTGCCGGACAGTGCGGCAACCGTCGCCGTTCACCTCAATCACCGCAGGCTCAGCCTACTCGAGATCCAGCGACAGGAGGCTGCCTTACGCGAGCAACTCTCGGCCGCTGCCGAGCTTGGCGCGACCTCGGTGATTACACACTTGGGCAACTACCCCATGACCGCGCGCCTGAGCTTGCGTGAGCGGCTGTGGGACCAGCTTTCCGCAGACCTCAGCTTTGCCGAGGCGCTCGCGTCCGACTATGGACTGCGTCTCCACATCGAGAACACCTTTCACGATCTAGCCTTCTATCGTGAACTCCTCGATGCACTCCGGGCCTCACGCGCTACACCGGTGAATTTCTGCTTCGACATGGGGCACGCCAAGGTCTGGTCATCCGAGTCCCTGCGGGAGTGGCTGGCATTCCTCCTCACCCAAAGGCAGCAGGGCACAGCGCTTCACCTTCACCTGCACGCCAATGAAGGACTGATCGACCAGCATCAGCCTTTCACCCTGGCGAGCGATCGTGAAGGCGTGATTGAAGACGACTTCATGCAGGACCTGGACTGGCCCAGCGCGCTCCGTCTGATCGACCGCAGCTTTCCGGATGCAGCCAAGATCTTCGAAGTCCCGCCCGAGGTGGCCGTCGATCATTACGAGCAGGTGCTCGCCGCGATTAACCGTCTGCCACACTGAGCCGGCATTGCAGCAAGCCAGACTCAAGCAAGCCGACCAGCCAAATGGGCATAGGCGGACTCGGTCCGCAATCGTGCGTCCTCGACCGGACCACCGACCGTGAAGTGATAGAGCGACTGCCAGCGCGTATCCTGAATGCCCAAGAGTTCGTGAACGGTGTCGTCGAAGAAGCAGCCAATCCCGGTTCCGCGCAATCCGCTCGCCTCGGCTTCGAGGTAGAGCGCCTGCCCGATGAGCCCACACTCCCAGAACAGCGCTCGGTAGCCCAAAGGACCTTCCGTCAAGGCGGCATCGAAATCGGCTAGCATGGCCACCGCGAAACAGCTATCGCCGGCAATGTCCTGGTGGCAGGACAAGGCACGCGCCGCGTTACGCGCATCGCCCTCGACCAAACGGTAGAGCCCCAGGTGGCCTGGCGCTCCATCGACGGGCGCCCATTGGAACTCGGCCCGAAGGCTCTGCCGCAGCCGATCCAGGCTCTCCGTCTGCCTGACGAGCGCGTAGAGCCCGGGAGTCACCTGCTCGACCCGATGGACGAAGAGGATCAGGTTGACGCGCGGGGCCTGCGGCCAAGCAGCGAATGGCGGCACGCCAGGTCTCGGCAGCAGGGCGTCGAGCATCTCGATCCAAACCTCGCGAGGCATGCTGGTCTGTCCGTCGAAGGCCACGGCGCTACGTCGCTGCCGAATGAGCGCCGCAGCATCCTGCTCGCGGCCTTGCGAACCAAGCGGCGGGATTGCGGTGCCTTGACTTGGCTCCCGTCGCCGCACGGAATCCCGCCGACACGCCTCATCGACAAGCGCGATACCTGACCAATCCATGTGATCCGGGCTCAAGAGATTGGCTCGACCGCGATGCGTCCGAGGCCGTGCCAGCAGGACCTCCAGGGCCGCGTCGCTCGGACGCCCCCGCCCGACCCAGACGGCGAGATCCGGGGCCTCCAGCTCATGCGGATCGAAGTCGCCCTCACGGTCGATGCCGAGCACGGCTGCCAAGGCCGCATCGGACCAAATCCAGCGGCTCGACGCGCCAACCCAAAGTGGCCGCCGCATAGGCGATTGCCGCCAGGGCGTGCCCGACGTCGTGCTGACAGTAGCGATAGGCGCGCAGACCGTACTTCCACGCCTCTCGCCAGTGGACGCTGGTCAGGGCAAGGACCACAGCCTCCGGCTCCGCATCCTGCGTCGTCTCGATCCGCTCGGCGCCGCGCAGTTCCAGGCAATGATCGTGGCTGTGGTAGTGATAGACCCCGCCAGACAAACCCGGGCAGCCCGCGGTCATGAGATAGCTGCGTATTCCAGTGAAACCGGACACCCAGTCCGAAGGAAAGCGGACAGCCGTTCCGATCGAAGCCGGACAGTCAGTC
>NZ_JAAIJR010000127.1 GCF_010915725.1 Thiorhodococcus mannitoliphagus | reverse complement strand
CACCTTCGCTAGCCTGAAGAAGACCTGCCGAAAACTCGGGATCTCCTTCTGGGACTACCTCAACGACCGCATCGAGCTGGTCGGTGCCATCCCTCCCTTGCCCGAGATCGTGCGCGAACGGATCTTGGCCGCTGAGCCGGTGCCGTGAGTTATTGAGAAGTTACGGGCGGACATCGTAACCTATTGGTTCGAAAACGCGCGGGCGCACATAGAAGCAGGCAATAGTGCCCGGGCCGCCGGCTTGGTCGACATGAACAGCATTCGCGGCGGGGCCAACCGCAAGGTCTTGAAGCGGATTCTCTCTGTTTCAGCCATCCATTCAGATCGGGGAGCCGCCAATGGGCACCATCACCTTCGATACCCACAAGTTTATCCGGCGTCTGGAGACGGCGGGCTTCACGCCGAATCAGGCGGAAGCGGTTGCGGACGCCTTCAAGAATGCGCAGGAGGAACAGAGGCCAGTCACCCAGGAGTACCTGGACTATCGGCTGAAGACCGATCTGGCGGAGCTGAAATTCGATCTGATCAAATGGATGACGGGCGCGCTGGTGGCGCAGATCGCCGTGATCGCGGCGCTGGTGAAACTGCTGTAGGACTGCGCATCTTCAACGCCTGATCGGATGAGCCTTGGATCAACGAAGAAGCTGCGGTGCGGGTGCCGCTGGTTTGTTTTAGACGGCTAGAGATGCCTGTCGAATGTGATGCGCGTCGGCCAACATCGTTGTCGTTGGGCCGCGTCGCTCGGTCTAAGGCGATTTCCGGGAAACAACATACCTGCGGTTTCGATCCCGTAGGATGGGCAAAGCCCTGGCGATGCGCTTCTTTCGGAGTGCCGAGGGTCGCGGGGCGTGCCCATCATCCCAGCTCAGCGTCTTGCAAGATGGGCACGTCCGTCTGGCGTCGAGGCTAGGATCGAGCCCAGAGCGCGGACTTTGCCCATCCTACCGATCCGGATCTATTTGGGTAAGATCATTTCCGGAAATCGCCTAAGAAAGCGTCCATCAACAACTTCCCCCCTTTCGCAAAGGGGGGCTAGGGGGGATTTCGGGCGGCATCGCTCGCATCGGGAAACAATTGATGGACACTTTCTATACCCCGACCAGAGCGGGATGCGTAATTTTAGGCAGCACCGGTCTCGAAAAAACTACGTTTCTCGGTCTAGACGCGGTTTAACCTAAGACTGACATGAGTTGTGGTCACGCCTCTCGCCAAGCATGGGTCAGGAGGAGGTGGGTCGCTCATGTCAACGCTTGGCTTCAACAAGACTTATCAGGTTGCTCACCACCTATCGGTTTTATGTAGCCAGGGCTTCCAGCCCTGGCAAACCAGGCCAGGATGGCCTGGCTACGCAGGCTTGGAGCGGCTGTTCCGGTTGATTTCGGGAAACCGATAGGCGTTGAGATCAGGTTGCTCACCGCTTGCATTGAGGGCGAGACATGCGTGTCGGAGAACTGATCCGGAGGGTTCAGCTGGGCGAGGATTCCACGCTGGAGCTGAAGGAAGTAACGGTGCGCGACAGCGGCAAGGTGATCGAGCCGCACGCTGACGGCCTCTCCGATGAGCTGGCGGCCATGGCCAACGCGAGCGGAGGCCTGCTGGTCCTTGGGGTGAACGACAAGACGAAGGCGGTTTCCGGTATTCCGCTGAAGCATCTGGATCGCGTCGAGGATTGGCTAACCTCGATCTGCACGGATCGTATCAAGCCGCCTCTGGAGGTCGTGACTCGGCATCTGGAGCTGCCCGGCGCGGACGGACAGCCTCAACCCGTGATCCTTGCGGAAGTGCCCAGGAGCCTTTGGGTTCACGAGAGCGCGAACGGTTATTTCCGCCGGGTTGGTCATGCGGAGCGCAAGCTGCCCCCGGATGCCTTGGCGCGTCTGTTTCAACAGCGCAGTCAGGCGCGCTTGATTCGGTTCGAGGAGCAGGAGGTGCCGGAGTGCCGCTTCGAGGACCTCGACGCACTGCTCTTGCGTCGATTTCTGAAGCCCGAGCAAGGCGATTCCACCGAGCAGCTTACACGTTTGCATTTGCTGCGCGAGACCTCGACCGGCGTCTTTCCGACGGTCGCCGGCGTGCTCTTGTGCGCACTGGACCCCAGCCGTTGGCTGCGCAATGCGGAAGTCATTGCCGTCGCTCACTCGGGGCTGGCGAACAATCCGGACGAGCAGATCGACGCCCGCGAGATCAAGGGGCCTTTGGATCGCCAGATCATGGACGCCTTTCATTTCGTTCAGCGCAACATGCGCACGGCGGCCCGCAAAGCCCTTGGCCGGGTCGACTATCCGCAGTATCAACTCAATGCCGTCTTCGAAGCGATCGTCAACGCCGTCGCGCATCGTGACTATTCGCTCCATAGTCAGCGGATTCGACTCTTCATGTTCCAGGACCGACTGGAGATTCACTCTCCCGGAGCCCTGCCGAATACCCTCTCGCTGGAATCCATGACACGACTCTCGGTGCCGCGCAACGAGGTCATCGCCAGCCTCTTTGCCCGCGACTACCCAGTCGAGGATCCACAGCTGGGCAAGAGCTATTTGATGGATCGGCGCGGCTTCGGCGTGGAGTTGATCCTGCGCGAGAGCGAACAGCTGTCTGGCCGTCGTCCACTCTACGAGACAATCGGTGATCTTGAACTCTGTCTGACCATCTTCGCCGCGCCGACGCCGGAGTGATGCCTCAGCCGCGCTTCGATGCGCTCTCCTCGGCCAGTCTCAGCACTTCCGCAGCCAGCGCGGCAGACAGCCGATAGCCTTCAATGGCAAGCGCGTCGAGAAGCGGTTGGACAGAAGCGACCTGTCCGGCACGCTTGGCTATGAGGAGGACGCCGGCCAGACCCACGACCGGGATACCGCGGCGCTTGGCGATCGCTCGACCGCGTCGCTCGTCGATCAGGAGAAAGCGGCATTGGAGCTGCTCCGCAAGGACGATGGCCCTGGCCTCTCCAAGGTCGGGCACCAATCGCAAGCGCTCGACCTCGATGTCGCCTCCCGCTGCCAGCGACCGCGTCTGGATCCAGCCGTCGGCGATGGCGGTCGCCAGCCGCCGCGCACCCGGTCGCCCCGAATGGATGCGGCGTTCTTCAAGAACCGGCTCTGGACTGACCAGCGTGCCATAGCGCTGCTGGAGCAGCCCGAGTTGGTCGATCCGAGACAGCGCGATCAGAGGTCCGGCATCGGAGACGATGACCGCCGTCATGAGGCGGCGTCGAGTTCCTCGGTGATGTCCTCGGCTGGGTAGTCCACGACGGGAAGTCCGAGGCTGCCGAGCAGATCGATGAAATCGTCCAGACTCACCCCGGCGATCTTGGCCGCCTGAGCGGGCGTCAAGTGTCCGCCCTCGAAGAGGCTCACGGCCAGCGAGCGGTGAACCCCTTGATCGAGCAGCCGCCTGTCGAACGGAAGGGCAAGAATGGCTGGCCTGCCATGCTTGGTGATAAGCGCGAGTCGACCGAGTTCCGCATCCTTCATCAGCTCACCGGACCGCAGCCTGAGGTCGCGCACCGAGAATACGGTCGAGTCTTTGCATCGGAATAGGCTCAAAGATGTGCCAACAAAGCGTAGCACAAGGATCGATCCCAGGCTCTTTTTGCGTTTCAACCGAAGTCGCCGAAGACCCAGCGCAGCAGGGCAGGGAGCACGAAGGCGGACGCCATCGCCGTCAGGCCCATGGCCAGTGCCGAGAAGGCTCCGGCGAGGCTGCCGATCTGGAAGGCCCTGGCGGTGCCGATGCCGTGTGCGCTCAGGCCGAGGGCAAGACCGCGCGCGCGATCATCGCGCACGCGCACGGCTGCCAGTACGGCGGGTCCAATGACGGCACCCAGCACTCCGGTCAGTACGACCAGCGCGGCCGTCAGCGACGGCAGTCCGCCGACCTTCTCAGTGATGCCCATCGCCACCGGTGCCGTCACCGACTTGGGTGCCAAGGAGATCAGCGTTTGCCGCGAGGCGCCGAGCCAGTCGGCGATGAGGATGGTGCTCGTCACCGAGACGACGGCACCCGTGACGATCGACACCAGGATGGGCAGCCAGAGGCGACGGACCAGGTCCAGGTGCCGGTACAGCGGGATCGCCAGCGCCACGGTCGCCGGTCCGAGCATGAAATGGACGAACTGCGCCCCCTCGAAGTAGGTTTCGTAGCGGGTGCCGGTCGCGGTCAGGACGGTAACCAGCATCAGGATCGACAGCAGGACCGGATTGAAGAGGGCCTTACGCCCGCTGCGTCGGAATAGCCAGTCCCCAGCCAAGTAGGCGAGCAGTGTCAGCGTCAGGTGCAGGAGCGGACTGGTGGAGAGGTAGACCCAGATGTCACCTAGAGCGAGGTCGAACTCCATCGCTCAGCCCTCCGTTTGCCGTCGCCGTTCGACCCATCGAATCAGCCCTGCCATCACCAGTCCCGTGACGACGATCGTCAGGATCGTGCTCAGCACGATCGCCGCCGTGACGGCGATCCATTCCTCTCGCAGCATGGCGATATGCAGCATGACGCCAACCCCGGCGGGCACGAAGAGCAATGACAGATTCGCGAGCAGCCCGTCGACGACGCGGTCGAGCCCCTCGGGCACGCTCCCGCGCAGCGCCACCCCGACAAAGAGCAGCGCCATGCCGACGACCGGGCCTGGCACGGGCAGTTCCGTCCAGACGACGAGCATCTCGCCGAGGAGCTGGCAGACGAGCAGGAGAGCAATGAATCTGAGAGCCATGGCATGGGCCTCCATTCGCTGATTGACGGATCCATCCAGGTGTCTGAGTCGCCATGCTCCCTATCTCTGGCAAGAATGGCGCTGGGGCTGGCGCGGAAGGCATCCGAGCCCTGCGCCAGCATCGCGGGAGTCTATACCAAGGCCGTGCTGCTGGGGTTCCGATCATGCGATGACCGACTCTTGGACGCGACGCTGGATGCGGCTTGCGGCATCTAGCTTCATCGGTAGCAGATGGCACGCAAGGGACAGATCGAGCCGCTGAATGACGATTAGCCGGCAGCGAGCGGCAAGATCAGGCTTGGATCCTCGTTGGTCGGCTTGCCGACACGGCGGTCGACGGGATGGATGACGAGCTGCGCGGGATCGATCGGCCGCAGGAGCCCCTGCAATCTGGGCTCGGCCTTGGCGCTTGGGTCGAGCCAAGCGGGGAACTCCCCTGGCCCGAGAATGACGGGCATGCGGTCGTGGATCTGCCTGACGAGGTCGTTGGCCTGGGTGACGATGATGGTGCCGCTCAGGACGACCTCGCCGGTCTCCCGGTCTGTCCACGATTCCCAGAGCCCAGCGAACGCCATTGGGCTTTGATCCTTCAGCCTGATGAAGTAGGGCTGTTTGCCGTCTGGAGTCGCCTTCCACTCATAGAAGCCATCAGCCGGGATGAGGCAGCGTCGGCTCTTGAAGGCATCCCGGAACGAGGGCTTCTCCGCGACCGTTTCGGCCCGCGCGTTGATGGTGCGGTAGCCGAACTTGCGGTCCTTGGCCCAACTCGGGATGAGCCCCCAATGCAGGCTGACGAAGTTCGGCCGACCATGCGTCCCGCCGCGCAGGGCCAGAATCTGACTGCCGGGCGCGATGTTGTAGCGCGGTGGTGGGAAGTCGTAGCCATCCGCCACGTCGAAATAGGCTTCAAGCGCTTCCGGAAGGCTGAATTGGGCAAAGCGTCCACACATGGCGCTAGCTTAGGCGATTGCCGGAAAATCTCATACCAGTTGGCGCCGAATCGAAAACAGTCGCAGAGCCTCCCGGTCTCGCGACGTCAGACGAAATCGGGTGCGGGCGCGAGCCGGATGACCTCAGGCGCCGACCTGATGCCTTATGAGATGCGTGCTGGAATCCTTGAGGGCGCAAAATGCTCGCAGATGAGTCAAATTTCGATGAAGCGTCCGGCCATCCAAGGCCGTCGTTGTCGGTATCGGCATCGGCATCGGCATCGGCATCGGTATCGGTATCGGTATCGGTATCGAACCGACGATAGCGATCCCGATTCCGATAGCGATCCCGATGGCATGACGCGTCGGTCTGAGGCGAAGTCTCGCTAGGAGATGCGTGCTGGAGTTCGGTACAGCCAGCCCTTGATTCCGCTGCGCTCGAAGGGCCGCCAGATGTCTTCTGGCTGCGCGAGTCTGTCCGCGACGGCATAGAGGCTGAGCGGGCTGACTGCCAGGCCCAGGTGGCTGGATTCGACCTCGATATTCTCGGTCCGAGGCCCCTCGCGCTCAACGCTTGCGGTCCAGGGCACGATGCCGTCGCTGCGGCTGTAGATGGAGGTGGTCGGCACTGGCGGCGCTTCGTCGAGCGGGCCGTGGTGCTCGGGTAGGCCCATGGGGTCCCCGGTAACGGCCTCGTAAGTCTTCCAGAACTCCACCGGTTTTTGATCGCCGGTGAAGGGCGAACCGAGAGTGATGACTTGTCTGACCAGGTCCGGGGCCTCCTTGGCCATCTCGCGTGCATAGAGGCCGCCCAGGCTCCAGCCGACGAGGCTAACCTTGCGGCCATGCTGGGCATGAAGCTGCTCCAGTCGGGTAAGGCAATCGCGGAGGACGCCGTGCCTTGGGCCGAGATTGACGCCAAGCTCCCAGGGGCTTGCGGCGTAGCCGAGACTGGAGAGGTAGTAGCGCAGTGGCTGGGTCGAGAGGTCGCAGCCGAGCAGGCGTGGGAGCACGAGCACTGGGTGGCCGTCCCCCTTGGGGGCGGAGTAGAGCAGTGGCTGGGCCGCAAAGAGGCTGGCGAATTCCAGTCCCGCGCGGGCTTCGAGTGCGAGTCGGAAGGGGGCGGAGGCTTGCAGCCAGAAGGCGTGCGATTCAGGGAGTCTGGTCATGGCGTACTTCATGGATACGGGAACGAAGGGTTTGAGCACGAGGCTCCAGGCGGATGTCGGGCGGATCCGGACGCTTGGCAAAGCGGGGCGAAAGGCCAGCGCTATCGAACCGAGACGAGGATGAGACATCGCGCGCCGGCTATTGTCCAGCTTGGGTCAGGGCTGTTGCGCGCAGGTCGATGCATTGCGCTGAGGCTAGGGAGGTGTTCTCTGCTGCGCCACGACGCATGTCATTGCTTTCCACCTGCTGTTAGCATCGGCCAGGATGCCGCGCGCTCCAGGCGCGGTCGACGATAGGGAGTCCTAGCCGTGCCTGACAGACAGCTGACGATCCGCGCCATCCTGACCGGCATTGTGCTCGGTGCCCTGCTGACCCCCTGCAACATCTATTCGGGGCTCAAGATCGGCTGGTCCTTCAACGTGTCCATCATCGCCTTGTTGATCGCCACCGGGCTGTGGGCGCTGATGGATCGGCTGCGGATCGGCGCGCCGCTCGGTGTGGGCGAGGCCAACATTGCCCAGACGACGGCCTCATCCTCCGCCAACATCATCTCGGGCGGCCTGGTGGCGCCGATTCCGGCCCTAGCCATGCTGACCGGTTCCAATCTGCCCACGTTGCAGCTGTTGGCCTGGGTTTTCGCGGTCAGCTTTCTCGGTATCTGGGTCGCCTGGTATCTGCGCGATTCGCTCATCCTGCGCTCCGGACTGCCGTTCCCGACCGGGCGCGCCACCGCAGAGACCCTGCTGGAACTCTTCGATAAAGGCCGCGAGGCCACGCTCAAGCTGCGGGTGCTCCTGGCGAGTACGATGCTCGCCGGCGGACTCAAGTGGCTGGATACGGGCTGGCTGCCGCTGCCGCGACCGAGTCTAGGCTTCAGTCTCCCGGCGGCCGGCAAGTTGGCCGGGTTCGGCTCAGTGACCGCCAAGAACCTCAGCTTTACGCTGGATCCCTCGCTGATGCTGGCGGGATTTGGTGCCATCATCGGCTTTCGTGCAGGCATTTCCTTGCTACTTGGCGGCATCTTCTCTTGGGGGGTTCTCGGGCCGGTTGGCCTTTATCAAGGCTTTGTGACTCCAGGTGAGGCGGACCCAGACGCGGTTTGGTTCGCCGCGATGATCGAATGGCTGCTGTGGCCGGGTGTCGCGCTCATGGTGGGAGCGGCACTGACCAAGTTCGCAATTCATGTCTACAGGAGCCGCCGCGGGCAGGTGGAGCAGGCGTGCTCCAAGGAGCCTGGCTATACGACGTGGCTGCGCCTGTCCGGGCTGATTCTGGCCAGCGCCTTTGTGGTGTTGGCGCAGCTGAGCTTCTTCGGCATCCACTGGGTGCTCGCGGCCCTGGCCGTCCCGATCGCCTTCGTCCTGGCGATGGTCGCCTCGCGGGTGGTGGGTGAGACGGGCATCCCGCCGATCGGGGCGATCGGCAAGGTCTCGCAGTTGAGCACGGGGGTGATGGCTCCCGGCGAGATGACGGCCAATCTCATTGGGGCCAATGTCGCCGGGGGCGCGGCCGGGCAGAGCGCGGATCTGCTCAATGACTTCAAGGCCGGGCAGGCGATTGGCGCACCGCCTCGGTTTCAGGTGGTTGCGCAGGTTTTCGGGGTGTTTACCGGCAGCGTCGTCGGCAGTCTGGTCTATCTGAGCCTGATTCCGGATCCGGCATCGATGCTGATTACCGAGCAGTGGCCAGCGCCAGCGGTTGCGACTTGGAAGGTCGTTGCGGAGACCCTGAGCGAAGGGCTGTCTTCGGTGCCCCTGAGCGCGCTCTGGGCGGTCGCCATCGGCGCTCTGGCCGGTATCCTGGTCACGGTGATCGAGCAGCGCCGGGGCGCACGCTGGTTGCCGAGCATGCCCGCCTTCGGCCTTGCCATGGTGATCCCGGCCTCGCTGTCCATCACCATGTTCTTCGGCAGTCTGGTCGCCAAGCTGCTCGAGCGCTGGAGACCGACGCTGGCGCAGCGTTTCTTGATCGCCGCCGCCTCGGGACTCATCGCCGGTGAGAGCCTGACCGGGGTCGCTCGCGCCCTCTTGGGCATTATTGAGTAGCCCAGCTGTCATCTCTCAACACCTATCGGTTTCCCGAAATCAACCGGAACAGCCGCTCCAAGCCTGCATAGCCAGGCCATCCTGGCCTGGTTTGCCAGGGCTGGAAGCCCTGGCTACATAAAACCGATAGGTGGTGAGGCTGTCATCTCTTGCGGGTAGATATATTCTGCGAGTGCTGTAGCATAACGGCCTGCTGCGCAACGCAGCTACATGATTCGGCGCCTCACCGCGCCACATCTGAACGGCGGCTTCTGATCGCCAACTCAATTGCAGGCTTCCTGCTCATCGCGGATCCCCATCCGCACTGCTCGGCGCAGCTTCCGCGTCGATCGTAAATTGGACTCCTTCGAGCCGCTGTTGCGTGCGGCTCCGACCAAACCCGGAAGGCGTTTGCCTGGTCCGCTTGCGTCTTTTGCCACCAAATTCTCCCAGTTGCTGGGATCGGAGGTGACATGACCACTACCCAAGTCAGACAGGATTACGGCAAGGATCCGCTCCAGGTCCGCGACACCAACCACTACACGGAGGAGTATGTGCATGCCTTCGTAGACAAGTGGGACCAGCTCATCGATTGGGATCGCCGCGCCGAGAGCGAAGGCGATTTCTTCATCCGGCTCTTGCAAGAGCAGGGTGCCAAGAAGGTGCTGGACGTCGCGACCGGAACCGGATTCCATTCGGTTCAGCTGCTCAAGGCGGGATTCGAGGTCACCAGCGCCGACGGCAGTCCGGTGATGCTGGGCAAGGCGTTCGAGAATGCCCGCCGCCGCGATCATATTCTGCGCACCGTGCATGCCGACTGGCGCTGGCTGAATCGCGACGTGCATGATTACTACGACGCCGTCATCTGTCTGGGCAATTCCTTCACCCATCTGCACGACGAGAATGATCGCCGTAAGGCGCTGGCCGAGTTCTACGCCACACTCAGGCACGACGGCGTGCTGATCTTGGATCAACGTAACTACGACGCCATCCTCGATCATGAAATCGCGCCCAGCCACAACTTCTACTACTGCGGCGACAACGTCCGCGCCACGCCAGAGCACATGGACGAGAGCCTGGCCCGCTTCCGCTATGAATTCCCGGACGACGATGTCTTCCATCTCAACATGTTCCCGCTGCGCAAGAACTATGTTCGACGCCTGCTCAAGGAAGTCGGGTTCCAGCGCGTCACGACCTACGGGGACTTCAAGGAGACCTACCGCGAGACCGAGCCGGACTTCTTCATCCATGTCGCGGAGAAGCGCTACCTCGAAGAGGAGAGCGAGCATTGAGTACCAGCTATTCGCAGGTCGTCGAGACGGCGCGCACCTACTACAACAGCGAGGACGCTGACAATTTCTACTTCCACGTCTGGGGCGGGGAAGACATCCATATCGGTCTCTATGATCGTCCCGGCGAGCCGATCGCGGAGGCCAGCCGCAAGACGGTCGAGCGCATGGCCGCCTGCGTCAAGGGCTTGGGTCCGGAGTCCCGCGTGCTCGACCTCGGCTCCGGCTATGGCGGGGCGGCGCGCTATCTGGCCAAGACCTATGGCTGCAAGGTCACCGCGCTCAACCTGAGCGAGCGCGAGAACGCGCGCAACCGCGAGATGAGCCGCGAGCAGGGTCTCGGCGGACTGATCGAGGTGATCGAGGGCAGCTTCGAGTCGGTCCCGGCCCCAGAGGCTGCCTACGATCTCGTCTGGTCGCAAGACGCCATCCTGCACAGTGGGGAGCGCGAGCAGGTCATCAGCGAGGCCGCGCGGGTGCTCCGTCCTGGCGGCGAGTTGGTCTTCACCGATCCCATGCAGGCCGACGACTGCCCCGAGGGCGTCCTGCAGCCGGTCTACGATCGCATCCATCTCAGCTCCTTGGGCTCCATCGGCTTCTATCGTGAGGTGACCGCGCGTCTGGGTCTGAGAGAGGTCGAGATCGTCGAGATGACCGAGAACCTCAGCGTCCACTACCAGCGTGTGCATGAAGAGCTGGAGCGCGTCCGCCCCGAGTTGAAGGGTCTGGTGTCTGACGCCTACATCGAGCGGATGCTGACGGGCTTGAGCAACTGGGTCGAGGCGGGAAAGAAAGGCTATCTGAGCTGGGGCATCCTGCACTTCCAGAAGCCAACGTCTTGATGGCGATGGCTGCATGCCGTGCTGACATCGCTCGGCGGCTGAGTGGGGGAGGATCTGCGGCGCATTGCGCCGCATGCAGGTCGGCGGGCAGTTTGTGACGGGAGCTGCCAGATTGACGGCTGCTCGTTCGGTTGCTCGGGACAAGCGGCCCTTGGCTGGCGCCACGATGAAGGGGATGACGGACAGGAAGACTGGAATCTGTCTCCTATTAGGAAACTCACCACCTATCGGTTTTATGTAGCCAGGGCTTCCAGTCCTGGCAAACCAGGCCAGGATGGCCTGGCTACGCAGGCTTGGAGCGGCTGTTCAGGTTGATTTCGGGAAACCGATAGGTGTTGAGCAAAACCGATAGGTGTTGAGCATTAGGAAAACACTGATTCTTGCGGACGCTTAGGCTGGGCTAGAATGTCTGCCATCCGCGTGCCCTCCGGATCCGGAGAAACCAGCAGCGACTGGCGCCAATGTCGGGAAGTGTCCGTTATGCCGAATGAAAGCATCTACCGTATCAGGTTCGTGAGCCAGGGCGACGTCTATGAACTCTACGCCCGCAGCGTCGACTCGAGCAGTCTTTACGCCTTCGTCGAGGTGGCCGACATCATCTTCGGGGAGCGCTCGGAGATCCTTGTCGATCCGTCGGAGGAGAAGCTCAAGGCCGAGTTCGAGGGTGTCAAGCGGACCTATATTCCCATGCACGCCGTCATCCGTATCGACGAGGTGGTCAAGGAGGGGCAGAACCGCATCGTCGGCAAGGGCGAGGGTGGGACGGTGACACCCTTCCCGATGCCCGCCCAGCCGAAGGGGCGCGACTGAAGCCGGCGTCGGCTCGCATCGATTCTGGAGCCACTCATTCGGACCGCAGAGGTGCTCGGGAGTGGCTCGGATGTTCGGTCTGGTGGCTGCTTTTCGCCCTTGCGCCCGATGTGATCCCTGCGCGCTCGTTTTCCCCAGCCCTTGTGGCTGCATCTGTGGATAAGCCGTTATGTGGTGCGCTAACTGCGCGCAGCCAATCCCTTCTTCGAGCGCGACGCGACCGGGCGGCTGAAGGATCAGGAAGAGCCCCGCATTCCGCCGCAGGCGCAAGACGGAGAGGGTCTGGCTGAGGAGAACGCTGAGTTGTAAAAAAAACGGACACTCGTCTGCTCGATGACGGTGGCAACTGCCCTGTCAGCGAGAGGTGCCAGAGTAGATGACTTCACCGCCGCAGGCGTCGAGCGCTGGCAGGAGTCAGTTATTCATGGAAGTTGTCCTGGGGTGCCAAGGTCCCTCAGGATGCGTTGCGGGGCTCTAAGTCACCCCAACGCCCGCGCGACGTGACACCTTTTTGCTCCGGTTCGCTCTGCTCCGGGCCGCTGCTCTGCCACGAGATACGCTCGCTGGGCGCTCTCGGGCTGCGCACCGACCCTACGACGAATGACTTTGCGGTGTCTCGCATACGCTTTGCATACTCGCCTCCGCGCCAACGGGACTCTCGTCCCGTCGGCACGACGGCGTTGTGCCCGCGCCTACACCTGCCAGAGACTACCGGCCTTCGCTTCGCTCTCCTTGGCCGGCAGCGAGAGACCCGCATTCCGCCTCAGATGCGCGACGGAGAGGGTCTGGCCGAGGAGAACGCTGAGTTGTCAAAAAAACGGACACTCGTCGAGCCGATGATCATGGCAGCCGACCTGGCAGCCGGAGGTACCCGTGCGGGCGCCCTCAACGCAGCAGGCTTCGAGCGCTGGCAGAGGTAATTCATGGGGGTTGCCCAAGAAGGGCGTGAGGCTATGAAGTTCGGAGTTGGGCGCCAGCGGTGTGGTCTGCACGCAGTGTCATCCCAATGCCTCTAAAACCTATACCAGGTTTCAGAAGCAACTGGGTAAGGCCGCGAATATGTGGGAGATGGTGAACTGGTGTATCAGGAATCCTTTGGCAGACAGGGGCTCGCAGCTGATGACCGGCTCATGACAGCGATAGTCGCATATATGGTCTAGGAGCGATGCGGCGTTAAGCTAATTCCCATGATGCACCAGCTTTTTTCTTGCTCCCACGTGTTTCGTGGGAGCCTGATTAGACTATGTCCAGTGCCCTTGGAGTCGAATTCATGATCCCTGAGCGTCAGACCGCATTCTCGCCACAGCGAGGTTTTGCCCATCGAATCGCGGCCAAACCGCCAAGTAGGAGCCATAACACGTTTCTACGTGCAGCCGTTTGGCATTTGCCGTCTGTTTACTGGGTAGCTACTTACCCTGCAAAGAGTGTCAGGAAATTTTACAGTTACTAATTCGTCAACATTGACATTTATTTTACTTAAATAACAAAAACATAGGAAAAGTTACGCCAGCCTAAGCTAATCAAAAAAAGACTATTGGCCGATTCTAAAGTGTCAGGACATTTTACACCTCAGGGGCCATCAGGACCGCACCCCAAACCCGAAGTTGAGAAGCCTTTAGGTTATCGTGGAATCCGTAAAAATATCAATATTTCTAGATAGTTATATTTAATTTTAGTAACTTCTCAATAACTCACGGCACCGGCTCAGCGGCTAAGATCCGTTCGCGCACGATCTCCGGCAAGGGCGGGATGGCACCGACCTGCTCGATGCGGTCGTTGAGGTAGTCCCAGAAGGAGATCCCGAGTTTTCGGCAGGTCTTCTTCAGGCTAGCGAAGGTGTCACGGCAGCGACGTCCCAAATCGCTGCGGGTCCCGCCGCTGATCTTGCGCCATTTGACGTAACCACGGATGTCGTTCTCGCTGCCGTTGGTATGCAGTGGGATGTCTGGGCGCAGGAGCACCAAGAGCAGTTCGCCCTGGGCGGCAACTCCCCGCTCAACCACTCCCCGTCCGGCGTCTGCCACACCTCCAGGCGATAACGGATGGTGCGGGCCCGGATGTCGAGATCTTGGACAACGAAATTGCGATAGCCCTTGAAGCGCGCCCCCTCTGGCGGCCCTGGGGTGGGGGAAATCCGGCGGTCCTCGTCAATGGGCAAGTCCGGTGTCTTGCTGCGCTTGCTCGAGCCCGCCCGCTTGTCCGGCGATTCACCGCTGTCCTGATCCGGCTTGCTAGGAGCGCTGCGATCGGCCATCCCGCTGGGCTTGAAGGTCGGCTTGGCCTTCTCCCCCTTGAGCACCGCGATCGCATCGCGCAACTGCTGGATGGTTTCCGCTTGCCGGTGGGTCTTCTCGGCCAGCGTTTCGATCAGTTCCAGCAACTGCTCAATGAGCGGGGTACGCTCTGCGTCGGGGATGTCAGGGAGGATGATCGGAGCGGGCATGCCGGGTGCGATTCGAAGGTCAGCATTGGGGGCTGAGACGATACTCTAACGGATCTCCTCAGCCAAGGCTGCCACGACGCCTGGTTTGAGCAGACTGCACAAAACCAGTACACCCGTCATCTGTTGTTCTCGACGCTGTTCGATCTGATGATGCAGGTGGTCACGCGCCAGCAACCGTCGATCCATGCGGCCTATCAAGGGGCGCGCGAGGAAATCCCCGTCACACGCAGAGCGGTGTACGACAAGTTCAATGGACTGAAGCCGGAGATCTCGGCCGCGCTGGTGGGCGATAGCGCCGAGCAGGCGGGTCGGGTGATCACCTCGCTCGAGGCCACCCGCACGCCGTTGCTGCGCGACTATCGGGTCAAGATCCTCGATGGCAATGCCCTGGGCGGACGCGAGCATCGCCTCGACGAGACCCGTGGGCAGAGTGCCGCGCCCTTGCCGGGCAAGGCGTTGGTGGTGTTCGAGCCGGCGCTGGAGGTGATCACCTGGATGATCCCCGAGGTTGACGCCGACACCCAGGAGCGCGCCATGCTCCCGCGTCTTGAGGGCGCGAT
>NZ_JAAIJR010000126.1 GCF_010915725.1 Thiorhodococcus mannitoliphagus | reverse complement strand
CCTGCTTCTTTTTAACCCCACATTGGGTTTTTAATCGTCTTCTTCCCCTGTGCTTGGTGGTGGGGGTGGGGGGCGCGGGGCGGGTGGGGTGTCTGGGGGGGGGGGCCCCCCCCCCCACGACGCTTTGCCTGAAGGATGCAGGGTGTCGACTCGACCGACTGAAAGCGTCCATCAACTGTTTCCCGATGTGAGCGATCCCGTCCGAAATCCCCCCTGCCCCCCTTTGCGAAAGGGGGGAAGTTGTTGATGGTCACTTTCTATGCTGGCGAACGGAGCGTGAGCCTGTCATATGTTATTAACAGGTGGTGGCGTAACCAGTGCGCGCTGTCGGCAACAGAGCTGGGATGACGAGCGGACGTAAGGGTAGAGACAAGATGGACAAGGGCGAGCGTTTCAACAGCATTTCCCATCTGGTCGGCGCGGTGCTGGCGCTGAGCGGGACCGCTGTGCTGGTGTCACTTGCCGGCGCCCACGGCGGGGCGATGCGTATCCTGAGCTTCAGTGTCTACGGGCTCACCTTAATCCTGCTGTATCTCTTCTCGACCCTCTACCATAGCCTGCGCGGCCGGGCTAAGCGGGTGTTTCAGGTGTTGGATCACCAGGCGATCTACCTGTTGATCGCAGGCACCTATACGCCCTTCTGCCTGGTGGCCCTCGGCGGCGCGATTGGCTGGTGGCTGTTTGGCGCGATCTGGGTGCTGGCCCTGCTGGGCATCGTCATGGATACGCTGCGCGGCAAGGGTGGCGGCATCCTGTCGGTGGTCGTCTATTTGATCATGGGCTGGCTGATCGTGCTTGCCCTCGATCCCATCATTGCTGCCTTGCCTCCAGCCGGCTTCCAACTGCTGGTGGCGGGTGGCCTCTTCTACAGCGTCGGCGTGATCTTCTACGCACTGGCTAACGCCCGGCCCTGGTGCCATGGCATCTGGCATCTGTTCGTCCTGGCCGGAAGCGTCAGCCACTATTTCGCGATTCTGCTCTATCTGTAACCGGCCAGGATCTCGTCCAGCGGCCACGCACCAGGACCAGCGGCAGTAGTCACGCATCGCCGACATCGGCTTTCAGATGAAACGCTGGAGCCGCGTCAGAATGACTACCCTGCCTTGCTTGGTCGGCAGCAAGTCGGGAGGTCAGAGCCTACGTCTCCGCATGGATGAGGGGCTAACGCAGACCGCCCTTCCTCATGGCAACCTGTTGCTGGATGGCCGGGATGTCGATGTGGTGCTTGACGAGTTCCTGGTCGATCTGCTCGAGCTCAGCGCGGTCCCCTTCATCCTGCGTCCGCCTGAACCTCAGGGCGATCTTTCGGCGTTCGTGCATCAAGGTCTGCACCTGCGAAACTCGCGCCTCGATGGATTCGGCGATCCGCCCTGTCGGCGGATGGATGTCGTGCGCTGGAACATGCGTGCTTGTGCCCATTAGCATTCTCCGCGTGCTGTATTGATGACCCATCGCGACGGCGATGCCGCCGTGCGACGACGGCATCGGCCCGTCATTCTCGCGACTCACCCATGACTTTCACCTCGACCGCGTGTCGCTGGCGGTCGTCGCTCAAGGGGATTGCCAAGCCGGCTTGCTGGATGCCGTCCAGGGTCACCCTTGGCGCGCCCTCCCCTGCGGACGCCTGGGTGACGACGATGTGGTAGTGCGTCTCGCGATAGCGATAGCTGAGCTTGAACCCGTCCCAGTCCGCCGGCAGACAGGGTTCGATGCGCAGGGTCTCCCCTTCCAGCCGCAGCCCCAGGAGGGATTCGAGGATCAGCCGGTACATCCAGCCGGCGGAGCCGGTGTACCAGGTCCAGCCGCCGCGCCCGACATGGGGCGCAACCCCATAGACATCGGCCGCGATCACATAGGGCTCGACCTTGTAGGTCGCGACCTCCTGGGGTGAACGGGCATGGTTGATCGGGTTGATGATGTCGAAGAGTTCCCAGGCACGCACCCGGTCGCCCAGTTGCGCGAAGGCCATCGCCGCCCAGATTGCGGCGTGGGTGTATTGCCCACCGTTCTCCCGCACGCCGGGGACATAGCCCTTGATGTAGCCGGGATTCAGCGGCGACTGGTCGAAGGGCGGGTCCAGCAGCTGGATCAGACCGGCGTCGCGGCGCACCAAACGTGCGTCCAGCGAGGTCATCGCCTGGTGCGCGCGCTCAGGCATGCCGGCCCCGGAGAGCACGGACCAGCTCTGGGCGATCGAATCGATCTGGCATTCCGCCTCATCCGCCGAGCCCAGCGGTGTCCCATCGTCAAAGTAGGCGCGCCGATACCAGTCGCCGTCCCAGCCATGTTGTTCGAGGTTGTCACGCAGTTGATCGGCCTCGCGCTGGCAGCGTTCGACGAAGGGCTGGTCGTCGCGCAGACGCGCCACTTCGGCGAATTGCATCAGTACCTGGTAGAGGAAGAAACCCAGCCAGACGCTCTCGCCCCGGCCTTTGATCCCCACCAGGTCCATGCCGTCGTTCCAGTCGCCGGAGCCCATCAGCGGCAGGCCATGCTCGCCCATCCGCAAGCCGTGCAGAATGGCGCGCACGCAATGGTCGTAGAGACTCGCCGACTCTTCGGACTGGCCGGGCAGATCGTAATAGGCGTCGTCCTCCCCACCCACCAAGCGGCCGTCCAGGAACCGGGCCGTTTCGTTCAGCACCCCGGTATCGCCGGTGGCCAGGACGTAGCGACCGGTCGCCAGCGGCAGCCAAAGGTAGTCATCCGAGCAACGGGTGCGCACGCCGCGACCGGACGGCGGATGCCACCAGTGCTGCACGTCGCCCTCGCGGAACTGGCGGCTGGCGCAGAGCAACAGATGCTCGCGAGCCAGCGCCGGCTCGGCATGAATCAGCGCCATGGTGTCCTGTAACTGGTCGCGGAACCCGAAGGCGCCGCCCGACTGGTAGTTGCCGCTGCGTGCCCAAAGGCGGCAGGCCAGGGTCTGGTAGAGCAGCCAGCCGTTGGCGAGCAGGTCGAGCGAGGGGTCTGGGGTCTCCACCTGCACGGCGCTCAGTGTCTGCGTCCAGTAGGCTCGCACGGCCTCCAGCGCGGTCCGGGCGGCGCCCATCCCCCGGCCGCGATGGACCAGGCTGCTGGCATCATCGGCGCCGCGCCGGCCGGCCACGCCCAGTCGGAAGACGATCTCATGGGTTTGCCCGGCGGCCAGCTCGAAGACGCTTTGGATCGCAGCACAGGCATCCAGCCCCGCCCCGACCTTGCCGGACAGCCGGGTGCGCTTCAGCGCGGCCGGATGGCGCATGGTCCCGTTGCGCCCGAGGAACTCCATGCGGTCGCCGCTGACCGTTCGCGCCGCATCGTCCACGTCGAAGAAGGCGATACGGTCGGCGAACTCAGTGTTGTAGGGATTACGCGCGAAGAGCGTGCCGCTGGTCGGATCGATCTCAGTGGTGACATGCAGATTGGTTTTCGGACGCAGATCGCCCAGCACCCACTCCACATAGCCGGTCGCGGAGATGCGGCGCGACTGATTCGCGTCATTGCGCACCTTGAGCACCGAGAACTTGATCGGCGCGTCCACGGCCACGTAGACCCACAGCTCGGAATGGATGCCGTCCTCGGTGTGCTCGAAGACGCTGTAGCCGAAACCGTGACGGGTCACATAGGCAGGCCCCTCGGTGCCGCTCGGGACTGACGCGCTGCCGACTGGTAGCGGCGTGGGCGACCAGACATGGCCGCTCTCCTCGTCGCGCAGGTAGAAGGCTTCGCCGCTCGCGTCGCTCACCGGGTCGTTGTGCCAGGGCGTGAGGCGGAACTCGTGGGCGTTCTCGCTCCAGGTGTAGGCCATGCCGCTGGCGGAGATCACCGTCCCGAAGTGGGCATTCGCCAGGACATTCACCCAAGGCGCCGGCGTCGCCTCGCCGGCGGCGGTGGTGATGACGTATTCGCGACCATCCGGGGTGAAGCCGCCCAGCCCGTTGTCGAATCGCCAGCCGTCGCGATCGCTCGAGACTCGGCAGGGAAGATCCTCAGTGTCCACTGCCTCCTGTCCACTGCCCACGCTTGCGATGTCCACCTGTTCGATGCCCCGGCTCCATTCGGCAAAGTGGCCGCGGGTCGGATGCAGGCGCGGCACACGCCGCTCCGGGGGCTCGCGCCGGCTGAGCTGCTCGGCCAGGGAGCCGCCGCTGTCGCTGAGGATGGCGCGTGCCACGGTCTGGAAGAGGATGCGGTCCTCATCGGAGATCTGATCCGCCGGCCGGATGAAGATACCGCCGGGCCGATCGATCACATGCGCCTCGACGCCCGCCGCGATCAGCCCGAGGATCTGGTCCTGGAGCTGCTGGCGGTATCCGGCGTGATCTTCGTTCCAGATCACCAGGTCCACGGTCAGTCCCTTCAGGCGCCAGTAGGCATGGGCCTGCACCAGCTGATGGACCAGCTCGATATTGGCGCGGTCGCCGATCTGGCAGAGCACGATGGGCACATCGCCCGAGACCGCGTGACTCCAGAGTCCGGACTGCCCGCGCCGATTCTGCGCAAGCAGGCTCGGCTCGGCGCGCAGCGAGGCGTTGGTATAGAGAATCGAACTGGCCAGACGACCGAAGAGCTGGACGTCGGACTGGCTGGCATTGAGCTGGCGCAGCACCACCTGGCTGTGGGTCCAAGCCAGGTCGAAGACACGATCGGCCAGGCGCTGGTCCTGATATTTCTCCACCAATCCCACCGCGATCTCGCGGGTGTCGCCAATGCCGGTGACCAGATCCAGCGTCGCGCATTGATCCGGCTCCAGGGTCATGGAACAGCGGATGGCGACGATGGGATCCAGCACCGAGCCCGCGCTGCCGGAGAGCGTCGCGCCCGCGCTGAGCGCCGCCGGGTCCATGAGGCTGCGATCGCGCCCGATGAAGCGCATGCGGTCCGTTTCATAGGACATGGCATCGCACGGCGCCCCGCGCAGCACCATCTGGTGAAACATCCAGGGTGCCGCCTCACCGCTGGAGCGTGGTCTGCGGGTGCAGAGAATCGCCGGTTGCGGATGTAGGATCTCGGTCTGCACGAAGAGGTTGCTGAAGGCCGGATGCAGGGTGTCCGCGGCCGGCGGGGCGAGCACCACCTCGGCGTAACTGGTGACCTCGATCACCCGGCGGGTGCGCGAGCGGTTGGTGAGGCGCACCCGGTGCAGCTCGATGTCGTCCTCCGGCGAGACGACGATCTCGGTGTAAGACTCGATCTCGTGGTCGCGGCGGCGGAACTCGGCGCGCCCCTCCGAGAAGATCGCCTCGTAGCTGTCCGGCTGCTCCAGGGTCGGCTGATAGGCGGTCGACCAGAAGTCGCCGCTCGCCAGGTCGCGCAGATAGCAGAACTGACCCCAGGCGTCGCGTGTCGTGTCTTCGCGCCAACGGGTCACCGCCAGATCCTTCCAACGGCTGTAGCCGCCGCCGGCGTTAGTGACCATCACATGGTAGCGGCCGTTCGACAGCAGCTGCACCTCGGGCCGCGGCGTGTTGGGGCTCTCGAACACCCGCATCTGCGACTCTTGACTACTTCCGGAGGTGCGGATATCGGTGATCTCGCCGGTGGTATGCGAGTAGAAGGACGGCGTCTTGGGAATGCGTTCCTGCAGCAGCAGGGCAGTCGCCTGGAACAGCGGCGCCGAGGCGAAGCGCTGCTGCATCGGGCGGTCGAGCAACAGATGGGCGAGCGACAGGAAGCTCATGCCCTGGTGATGCGCCATGAAGGAGCGCACCACGGCGCTGGTCTGCCCGCGCGGCAGCCGGGAAGGCGTGTAGTCGATGGCCTCGAAGAGGCCGAAGGGCCCTGCCCCGCCGCTGGCGGCGAGCCGTTGGAGATTCTGACAGGCCGCCTCGGGCGCCACCATCAGCGCCAGCGCGGAGGCATAGGGGGCGATGACCAGATCCTCGGCCAGCCAGCGCTTGAGCCCCAGGCCAGGGACGCCGAAGGCGCGGTACTGATAGTTGAGCTGAACGTCGAACCCGTTGTAACCGGATTCCGACACGCCCCAGGGCACGCCGCGCTCTTTCCCGTAGGCAATCTGGCGGGTCACCGCCGTGCGATAGGTCTGATCCAGCAGGGTGTTGTCATAGGTCGGCATCACCAGCAGCGGCATCAGGTACTCGAACATGGAGCCGCTCCAGGACAGCAGCGTCGGCTCACCGGCGGACAGGATCAACAAGCGTCCCAGCGCGAACCAGCTCTCCTGCGGCAATTGGCCCTGCGCAATCGCCACGAAGCTGCCCAGGCGTGCCTCAGAGGCGAGCAGATCGTAGTAGCTCCCATCGCGGCGCCGCTCGATGACGTTGTAGCCGATGACCATCAACTGACGCGTCTCGTCGAAGAGGAAGTCATAGTCCATCTCGGCCAATTCGCCGACCTGCTGGGCCAGCCCTTCCAGGACCGCAATCCGCTCCCGAGCGCGCTGACTGGACTCATAAATCGCGCCGTCCTTGAAGTCCTTGCCGTCCTTGTCGTCTTTGTTCTCTCCCCACCCAAGCCCGGCCAACTCCCGCAGCGTCGGAACCCCGTCAAGCCGATCCGGTCCCCCAACCCAAGGCACCAGCAGCAACACATCATCCAGCATGGCGCGGCATTGCCGGGCCAGCGCCCGCGGCCAATCCTGCGTGTCACCCTGAATCGATGACTCCAGCTCAGGCACCGCAGCTTCGGCACTGACCGTCAAAGACTCCAGACATTGCACCACCTCCCTCAACGCGGTCGGCGGCGATTGATCGGCCGTCTCCAACCGCTGCTGGAACAACTCGAGCTGGGCTGGCAGCGCACCCTTGCGGCCATGCTCGGCGTCCGCCCCGAACGTGCTCAGCAGAACCCCGAAGGTATCCTTGAGCCCGTCCAGCCAACGCGGGTTGAGAATCGGGGCATCGATCAGCCCGAGCAGACCCGGCTGCAGGGTCAGCAGGTGTCCCGCGAGATTGCCGCTGTCCACCGATGAGATGTAGCGCGGCGCGAGCGGCTCCAGCGAGCGCGTGTCGTACCAGTTGTAGAAGTGGCCGCGATAGCGTTCCAACCCCGTCATGGTGCGCAGCGCGGCCTTGGTGCGCGCGATCAGGCCCCCTGGCGGCAGGTAGCCGAAGTCATAGGCCCCGAGATTCGCGAGCAAGGACATGCCCATATTGGTCGGTGAGGTGCGATGCGCGACCACCGCCACCGGATGTTCCTGGTAGTTGTCCGGCGGCAACCAGTGGTCCTCCGGGCCGACGAAGGTCTCGAAGAACGACCAGGTCTTGCGCGACAGCAGATGCAGAAAGCGGACTTGATCGGCCGTCAAGCGCGCTTCTCGGCGGGTCAGCGGACGGCTGATCCACCAGGCGATCGCCGGTGCGGCGAGCCACAGCGACAGCAGCGGCCCGGCCACCAGGAGCACGGCTGGCTCAAGCAGGGCCAGACCCAGCGCCGTGCATGCCGCCAGCGCGGGCGCGATCCACATCAGACGGTAGAAGGGCCGCATTCCCTGACCCGAGACGTCCACGTCCCCCGAGGAGGTCCATTCGAGCAATCCCCGATGGCTCACGCCCATCCGCCACAGGGTGCGCGCCATGGCATCCAGACTGCAGAGGGCCTCGAACGGCAGACAGACCAACATGAAGACGACTTGTGCGCCCTCGCGACGCGCGGCGCGGAAGGCCGTGGCGAGATGATGGCGCCAACGCACATCCCCTGACTTTTGCAGGAGCGCCAAGAGCGAGGTCAGCACCGAGGGAATCAGCAAGATGCCGAGCACCGCTAGCGTCCAGAGACCAGGCGATGCCGTGGCCGTCCAGCCCAGCACGAAGAGGAGGGTCATCGCCGGGGGCACGAGACTGCGCCGCAGGTTGTCGGCCAGCTTCCAGCGCGACAGCGCCGAGAGCGGGTTTCTGCACGCGCGGCCGTCGCGGCCTGGGACGCGCGGCAGCAGCCACCGGGCGATCTGCCAGTCGCCGCGAATCCAGCGGTGACGGCGGCTCGCGTCCGCGCGATAGCTGGCGGGATAATCCTCGTAGAACTGCACGTCAGAGAGCAGCCCCGAGCGCGCATAGCAGCCTTCCAGCAGGTCGTGACTGAGGATGCGATTCTCAGGGAATCGCCCGCCGACGGACTGCTCGAAGGCATCGACGTCGTAAATGCCCTTGCCGATGAAGGAACCTTCCCCGAACCAATCTTGATAGACGTCGGAGATGGCGTGGGTATAGGGATCGATGCCGGCGTCGCTCCCATGCAGCCGGGCATAGCGGGACCGGTTGGCGCCCGGCAAGCTCACGGACACGCGTGGCTGCAGGATGCCGTAGCCGTCCACGACAGCGTCGCGCTGCGCATCGTAATGCGCGCGATTGAGCGGATGCGCCATGGTGCCGACAAGCTCCAGCGCCGCATCGCGCGGCAGTTGGGTATCAGTGTCCAGGGTAATGACGTAGCGCACGCGCGGCAGGATGGACGTCTCGCCCACGATCGACGCGAAGCGCTCTCCCCCGTCACCGCGCAGTAGCGCGTTCAGGTCCGCCAGCTTGCCGCGCTTGCGCTCATAGCCCATCCAGATCTGATCTTGCGGATTCCAGCGGCGTGGGCGATGGAAGAGGTAGAAGGCGTCGCCGCTGCCGCGCGGATAGCGCGCATTCAGCGCCGCGATCCCCTGCCCCGCCAGACGCACCAGGGCCGCGTCCTCCGGTAGCCTCTGGGATGGCGCATCGCGAAAATCGGTCAGGAGGCCGAAGTGCAGGCTGGCGTCCTGATTGGCCAGGTATCTGACCTCCAGCGCCTCGAGCAGGGCCTCGACGCCCTCGGCGCTGGTGAGCATGGTCGGCGTCACGACCAGGGTGCGCGCTTCAGTGGGGATGCCGCTGGAGAAGTCCATGCGCGGCAGCGGATAGGGCGTCGCCAGCAGCGTCGCGAGCCAGTTCACCAGCGCCACCGCCAGTTGACTGGCGCCAAGCACGGCCGGCACCAGCAGGACCCACAGCAGCCAATCGCGCATGCCATCGGACTGCGCCTGCTCCAGCAGGCCGGCGGCGAAGAGCGCCGTCAAGAGGACGATCCCGCCCAGATAGAGCACCAAAGGGGATCGCCGACCCCGCCGTTGCAGCGACTCAATGAGGCCAAGCCCGGCCCGCGACCGGCGTTCGAGCTGCGCCAATCCCCGGTCGATCAGGTAGAAGCCGACATGCGCCGCACGCTCACCCGCATCCTTGCCCAGTGCCTCCTCCCGCGCCAGCTCGAGCGCCTGGCGCGCCACCTCGACCTCGGACAGCGGGCTATGCTTCGCGACCTTCTCCACGACATGCCGGTAGCGGTCGCGGGTCGCGAACTCCATCCGGGGATAGATCCCGCCCGGATCCTCGCGCAAGGTCTGCTCGACCAGACTCATGGTCTCCACGAACTCGCGCCAGTCCATCGCCCCCAGGAAACGCAGACTGCCGATGCTGTTGCTGATCGACACCTGATCGGAGGCCTGTTGCTGGTTCTCGGCCTGCACCAACTGCTCGATCGTCGATCCGGACTCGCCCAGCTGCTGCTCGATCCAGGTCAGCGGCAGCGCCAGCGCCGAACTCTGTCCCTGGAGCCGACGTGCCAACTCGGCGACGAAGGCGCCTGACATCGGCGGGCTCGACCGGGCCATATCGGCGATCACCAGGATCAGGTTCTTGGGGTCCTTTTCGGCCATGGCCACCATGCGATCCGCCCAGCCGTCGGCCAGGTTCTGATCGATTCTGCTGCCCGAGATGCGGGCGGCGACACGGCGGAGGTTCTCGATCAGCGCCAGCCGCAGCATGATCGGGATAGCCCAGAGTTCGCCCAGACGCAGCACAGTGACGTCCTGATAGGCCGCGACGAAACGACTGAGATTCTCCGGGTCCACACGCCCGTCGCCGTGCGCGATGATCTCGAGCGCCAGGTCATAGACCCTTGGCAGACCCGCCGAAGGGCCGTTGCGAAGACGCGGCAGCTCCCGGCTATAGCCCTTGGGCAGATGCCGCTTGGCGGTGCGAATCTGGTCTTCGATCAGATAGAAGTTGTCGAGCAGCCACTCCCCAGCCGGCGCAATGCGGCGCTTCTCCGTGACGGCGACCATGAGCAGCCGGCAAACGTCAACCAGGACTTTCTCGTTGTCGGTCAGGCGCACCAGCAGCCGGTCCGGCGGATGTCTTGGCATCAGGAGATGCGAGGCGGCGAGATCCTTGCCGTGCTGCTCCATCTGGACCGCACTGAACAATTCCGAGCGCAAGGGTGACTCGTCGCCGATGGACTGACCGCTCAGGCGGCGACGAGAGAGGCGCATCCTCAACTGGAGCAGAAGGTCACGCAGCGCCGGATTGCTCATATTCAAGGTGACAGACTCCTTCTCAAGGCAACGCCCTCTCCGAACCCAATGCCCGGAGAGGTCTTCAGGACGCGCGTTCTCTCGTCAGTTCAGCCACGCCGCCTGGCAGGCCAGACCGGCCTTGATCATCGTTTCGGCCGATCGCTTGTGCCTATCTGTATCTGTAGTCAGGGCTTCTAGCCCTGAGATCGTCATCTCTGTAGTCAGGGCTTCCAGCCCTGAGATCGTCATCTCTGTAGTCAGGGCTTCCAGCCCTGAGATCGTCATCTCTGTAGTCAGGGCTTCCAGCCCTGAGATCGTCAGGCCAAGATGGCCTGACTACAGAGTCAGCTTTGCAGCCGGCCGGAACGATGATGAAGGCGGCCAGACCGCTATTTGAAATGCGCCGTAAACGCCTGATAAGAATCCTTGAATGCCGCCCAGAGGTTGTCGCTTTCCAGCTTGACCTGATCCCAGGTGCTTTCAGTCGCGGCCAGCATTTCATCGAGCTTCTTCTCGCCCTCCGCACGCTGGGCGCGCAGCGCGACGAGATGCTCTTGATATTTCACCCTGGCATCCGCCTTGATCTCATTGCCCTTCTCCTCCAAGGCGGCAATATTGGCGCTCCATTCATCGAGCTGCGCCTTCATGGTTGCGATATATTCATCTCTTGACGGTAGCATGACCTTCTCCTGTTCTGGATCTCTCACCCGGCGGATTGCCGGAATACAAGCGTCGACTCATCGAATGGGCACGGAATCAACCTTGATTCGCATTGACTCACCATGCCGCGGCGCAATCACCAGGATATCGGACCAAAGAACCCAAAGGCACCGAGCACGAATGGAATCGCGATGACAACGACCACCGCATTCGCGACCTTCCTGACGGTCGCGTTCATCGGAATATAGACATTCAGCGCCCAGAGGATGGCTCCGAAAGCGATCAGGTTGATCATTAATTGGATGTATGCCATGACGTGACTCCTTATTAAATCCGGTGAGATCCGGTTAGAAAGACTCTATGACACCGCAGCGGCGGCGTCTGTTCGCCAGCGTACAGACAACGAAAAAGGCGCTGATTCGCACCCTTTTCAAAGCGCCCAGGCAAGCAAGCCCGTGGGAGCGGCGCCCCCACCCCAGATCGAGCACCTGGCTGGACGCATGCCCAAGGCCCACGCTCCTTCCTATTTCTCCCAGTAGAAATCCATCTTGGATTGATTCGACCCATCGAAGTGCACCGCCTTGCGCTGGGTCTGACCTTCGCCTCTATTGCCTGTGGGAGTCACTTCCACGCTGTAGTCGCCGGGCGGCAGTTGCGCATAGAACCAGGGTCCTTTCGAGACGGCCGTCAGGAGCGGACCGTTGCGTGCATCCAGAATGTTCACCCGCACCGCCGAGAGATACTCACCTCTGCCCTGCGTCGCGAACATCAGGTGCAGGTTGAATTCATGGGACAGGGCACTGAGTTCAGTACGCTCGCTCTCGCCGACGCCGCCCGAGACGTAGCGAATGCCGCCATCGGTCTTGATCTGTGACGACTGCCCCTCTGTCGGCGTCCGCGTGGGCGTGACGGCTTCCGGGGCTTGCGAGATGGGGTTCGACCCTTCGGCCGGGCGAATCGCCCATTCGCGCGAGGCATCTGCAAACTGCATCCCCGCTTCGCCGGAGATCAGCCGCACCGGCGCCTCATATCCAGGACGCGCGCCGACCGGCTGACAGAGGCCAGTGCCCAACAGCAATCCCGTTGCGATCAAAGTGAATTCGTGCCGATTGAACATGGTCATCTTCGCCCTTGGTTGATGTGTCTTGATTGATTCACTCGCGCATGCGCGAGGCGTCCAAGGGACGCCACGCCTCAAGCCCCGACTCAACCCTTTTGCAGCAGACTGCGCAGATCCGTGATCGCGGCATTGACCCGTGAGATGTAGGAGGCGCTCACCAGCGAATGATTCGCCATTGGCCCGTATCCGGTGCCGTTGAGGATCAGCGGGCTCCAGATGAAGTTCTGGGTGTTTTTCAACTCGCGGGTGATCTGCTCCAGGGAGACCACGGCATTCTTGTCCTTGAGCACCGGGGCGAAGTCGATCTCTATCGCCTGCAGGATCTCCACCAGCGCCCAGGTATAGCCTCGCGCCTCGAAGAAGATGTCGTCGATCTTCGTCCAGGGGGTCTTGGTCCGCGTCTGGGCGGGAACCGGCGTCGACTGACGGGCACTAGGATCGCCGGCCAAGGCGGTATCGAGACTGGCCTGACCGACCGCGTAGGACAGCCGCTGCGCCAGGCTGCCCAGGCGCTTTTCGACCACTTCGAGATAGGCGGTCAGATTGTCGGCGCGGGCGTAGAACTGGGCATGGGCGGCTGCGGTATCGGAGAGCCCCTCGTTATAACGATAGAGGGCATCGATGCCGGTGCGGTACTCCGACTCGCTGGAGGGCAAGATCCAGGAGTCCGATTGGTAGTTGGACTGGGGTTGCGCGATGGCCAGATTCTTGTCCTCGACCGACTGCGACTGGGCGCGGCTGAAGTCGTTGCGCAGGGCGTCGAGCAGATCGCGCCACGCGGTCAGGGCACCGAATTCCCAGTTGGGGATGTTGTCCAGGTAGACGCCCGGCGGACTGATGTCGTTGGTCAGATAGCCGCCGGGTTTGTCGAGCAGGGTCTCGCCAATGCGGATGGCGGTCGCCGTGGTGGCCGTCCCGGTCACCAGCTGGCTCTCGTCCTGATTCACCAAAGACAACGCCTGTTCGCGCACGTCATACATGCTTGGGGAGCGTGACCAATAGATCCCCAGGATGACGACGACAATCAGATAGGTGATGAGAAACAGCCCGCCGGTCCACCAGATACCCTTCTCTTTCCAGGTGCTGGGATGGTAGTAGGTCGCGACCTGCGCGGCTTTCCGGGTGATCACCTGCCTTTTCGATGCTGTGTCAGCCTTCATGGCGATCTCCTCGCGATAACGACACTCTTGATAGCGTTCATCTGGTTCTCTCTCCAATCGCAAAAACCTCAGTCGCCGAGCGACTAGCCGATCCGCATCCCAGATAGCGGAGGCATGAGTCCGAAGACGGATAACAGCCAAAGGATCACGAGAATTACGACGACCACGTTCAAGATCTTCTTAATGGTGCCATCCATCGGGATGTAGTTATTGATCAACCAGAGGATCAATCCCACCACCACCAGTGTCATGATCAATGTAATCAGAGGCATGGCGCTTCTCCTGTCAGACGGTGTGAACATTAAGAGGCTGTCTGGAAATCATGGTCGAGACATGTGTCGGGGCGAATTCATTCGCCCTTGGTCCAGACAGCTTCCAGGTAGCTGGCACCATAAGTCCCCGCCATGGCGAGCGTCTGTTCGCTAGCACACAGAGCACAGTGTTTTCGGAAAAGTATCCCGCTGACGCCGCGACGAGGCATGAACAGAACACAGCCAAGACATCGAATGCGCGCCCTATGTTTGCCAACGCACCGACCGGACAGGTCATTGCGCGTAATACCGATCATGGCGTCAGGGATCATGAGTCCGGCACACCGAGGCTGTGGGAGCGGCGCCCCGCCGCGACCAAGCACCTGGCCGGACTCATGGCCAAGGCCATTGCGACGGATCGGCTAACGACCTTGCCCCCGTGCCGTCTGTGCTTCGGCCATCACTGAGCAATGCTGACCAATGAGCAATGCTGACCAATGAGGAGAACGCGCGTGCAACCCGACTCCGCGAAGACACCCGAGCACTTTGACAATCGGCTCCTAGCCGCGCTGCCAAAGCGTGACCAGCGCAAGATTCTGTCGCACTGCCAGGTCGTCGAACTGCGGCGTGGCGAGGTGATCAGCGAGCCCGGCGATCGGATCCGCGAGGTCTATTTCCCCACCGGCAGCTTCGTCTCCATGGTCACTCCTCCCGCGGATCACAGCGGTCTAGAAGTGCGACTGGTCGGCAATGAAGGCATGATCGGGACACCCCTCATCCTGGGTGTCGAGATCACGCAGATCCGCACCTTCGTCCAAGGCGCGGGGCCGGCGTGGCGGATGTCCGATGCGAGATTCGGCGAGGCGCTGCGCCAGAGCGACGCCCTCAGGGCAAGGCTCCACCGCTATCTCGACGTCTTGATGAACCAGAGCACGCAGTTGCTCGCCTGCACCCGCTTCCACCTGGTGGAAGCCCGCCTCGCCCGCTGGTTGTTGATGACCCAGGACCGGGCGCATTCAGACCACTTCCATATCACTCATGAACTCCTTGCCCTCTTGCTGGGGGTACGCCGCGTGGGCGTCACCAAGGCGGCAAGCGCACTGCAAGCGCGCAAGCTGATTCACTATCACCGAGGTGATATCACCGTGCTCGACCGCGCCGGCCTGCAAGACGCCGCCTGCGGCTGCTATGGGGCCGCGGAGGCCATGTATGCGCAAGTCTTGGGTTGACGCGGATGGCCGCCGGTCGAGCTGCCGGCTCGAGGGCTGATGCGCCCGAGGAGCGGTGACGAGAAGAAGGGAAGAGATCCGGAATGGAGTCGTTCAGCCCCCTCACCTCGGCGGGAGGGGGGTTAGTCGGTAGGATGGGCAAAGTCCGCACTCGGGGCTTGAGCGTCACCTCGGCGCTGGACGGACGTGCCCATCCTGCAAAGCGCTGAGCGGGGATGATGGGCACGCCCCTTGACCCTCGCACTCCGAAAGAAGCCCATCGCCAGGGCTTTGCCCATCCTACGGGATCGGAACTGCGGAAATGACCTTACCCAAAAGGCGCGGGTCGGTAGGATGGGCAAAGTCCGCACTCGGGGCTTGAGCGTCACCTCGGCGCTGGACGGACGTGCCCATCCTGCAAA